>DASXEJ010000014.1 GCA_036490175.1 Pirellulales bacterium
GGTCGGCTGACGCAGATCGCCCGGTACCTCGGCCAGTGCCTGCGCCCGCAACGCCCGCAACTTGTTCAGATTATCCCGCTCGGCATTGAGCAACACACCATGCGCATCAATCGAGATACCACCCACGGCCTGACCTATGAAGCCCCCGCCGATAAGCCCCGTTTGCGCAGCAACAGGATGCGTACAAATGACGGCCAGGATCGCGCCCAATGTCGCAGTGCAAAATAACGCACGTCTAGCAGTAGAAAGGACTCGGCTATACATCGCTCTTCTCCTGCAAAGCCAAGCTTGCGCGCTTGATTGACCGCCTGTTGTCAACATCCCGTGATCGGTCACGTGGGGGAAACGAGTTCACACGTTCGACCGACAATGCTGGCGGCGAGGCGGTTATCGGCAACTACCCTTAGAACCGTCACCCGCCGCTTCATTTAATCTAACTTCGCGGCACCGGCGGTCGCAATACGCCAAATGTCAGTCAAAAGGGCGCGTTCCCGCGGATTGCCGTGCAAAAGCGAGGGGCGGGCTGCTTGGGAATCCTCATTTTTCGGAGGACGAGAACGTCATCTGGATATCGTCGTACGAGACCTCGCCCGTCCCGCCGATCAGCCCGATGTTGACGATGGCCTCGCGGGCCGAGGGCGGCACCTTGAGCTTGCCGGTCTTGTTCTGCCAGCTGAACGAACCACTCCAGGGGCCCAGCGCCACGTTCCCGGCTGGCGCGCGGTTCTCATTGAGAAAGATGATGGCAAACTGCGGGAGTTGGTCAGGGGCGATGCCAACGGCCACGTCGCTGGCCTTCACCATACAGGAAACATACAACGTGCGAATTTTGCGACCGTCGATGGCGAATCCTTGCAGGGCCCGGCAGCTGCGGCCTGGCTCTTCGTTTCTGAAAGTGGCGTAGCACTTCTCGTGGGGGGCGTCATCGGCCTGGACGACTTTCATCTGCCGAACGTAATACCAGCCAGTTGGCTCGCCGCTTTCCGGAAGCACTTCCTCGAAGCTTGGGTTAGTCAGCGCAGGGTGCAACGGGTCGGCCTTTACCTGGCGCCTGTCAGCAGCCTGGCCCGTCATAGGAACGAACAGTGTCGGCCGCAGGGCCTCGCTCACGAGTTGGCCGTTCTCTTTCTTCAGCAAGTGAAACACCTGCTGATAGGGCTCGCCCACGGGTACGATCATCCGCCCTCCTTCTCTGAGCTGATCGACGAGCGGGCGGGGCACCTTTTCCGGCGAGCAGGTCACGATGATCTTGTCGAAGGGTGCCTTTTCCGGCCAGCCAAGATAGCCGTCGCCCAGCTTGGTGAACACATTGCTATAGTTCAGGCGTTTCAGCGTCCGCTCGGCGCGCTTGCCGAGCTTTTCGACGATCTCGATCGAATAAACTTCCTTTACCAATGGGCTAAGTACCGCGGCTTGATATCCGCTGCCCGTGCCGATTTCGAGCACGACATCGCTTGGCTGTGGATCGAGTTGATCGGTCATATAGGCCACGAGCATCGGCGGGGTAAGAGTTTGGTGCTCGCCGAGCGGCAAAGACATGTCGAGATAGGCCTTATCGAACAACTTGGGGGGCGCAAACTCATGCCGTGGCGTGATGCTCATCGTCTGGATGACGCGCGAATTGGTAATGCCCGCTCCAATCACGTCATCTGTGACCATGCGACGACGAGCTTGTTCGATCGATTCCGGAGAGCGGTCGCTGGCAACCGCCGACGAGGGACAAACGCCGCAAATCGTCAAAACGATCGAAGCGAGCACAAGAAAAAAGACACGGACGTTCATGAATTTCAGTCCCGGTTAGTCGATGGTCATGAAAATTGGTTCCGTCCGGGAGTGCGCTTTCCTCGATCCGATCGTATCCGTTCACAGCTTTCAGTATAATTAGGGTGAATGAAGGGGTGGTAAATGAATGCGCTGGCCCGGCGCTCCGCGCCGGCGAAACTTCGCGGAACCTGTCCGCTGTCGACAAGGCTGCATCCTTATAATCGTTAGAACCCCTGCCAGGGCCACGCGTTCTTGGGGTCGGAAAGCGTTTCTTTTCATGCACTTTGTGCCGACCCGCTCGTTATGCCGAGGGCGATTGTTAGCTTTCATCTGCGCCCGCTCGACTGTTAGCCCCTTGATCCTCTTTGGCCCGACCGGACGCTTAAGCGTTGGGCTTCTTTTGGTTCTCGCGCAGGGAAGGTTCCAGGCCCAGGCATGGCCGTACTATGGCTTTGGCCGGGTTCCTTCTTGTGCTCGTTGACGCGCGTTGCGGATATCGTTTAGCACTTGTTCCATAATCGTCGTTGGGTTGAAACTCGGAGGGAATGATCGCGGCGGAAACTCTTTGAACGTTGTCGCGAACCTTACCACGTCATCCATGGCTCCGTAGATGTTTCCGATATGATCGAGCTGCCAGTCCCAAAACGTGTTGGACGTGATGTCCGCTCGTTCGAAGGGATCCTGGAACAGGTTGTAGATCTTCTGCAGCCGGAGCTTTGTGAACGGCTCGGCCCAGACTCCCATCGTGCCGGCGAGACGCTGCTCGGCAAAGCTGTACTTGTAGTCCCCTTGCCGCAGGGCGACGAGCAGCCCATCGTCGTCAGAGTAGAAGAATTTGTCCCGCGCGCGCTTCGCTCCTCGATCGTTCCGGACCGTCCCGCGGACCGCACCGAGGAAGGCTGACTGATCGTACCCGTCCAAGTGGACCTTGTATTTGACTCCGTTGGCGGTGTAACCCTTCGCGCATTTGCCGACGATGTCGGGCTCGCCCGCGATGGCGCATAACGTGGGAACCCAGTCGTTGTGGCTCATGAGTTCGTTGGTCACCGTGCCCGCCTTGATGACACTCGGCCAGCGGACCAGGCAAGGGACCCGGAAGGCCCCCTCCCAGTTCGTGTTTTTCTCCGAGCGAAAATGTGTCATCGCGCCGTCGGGCCAGGTATTCATGTGCGGGCCATTGTCGCTGGTGTAGACCACGACCGTGTCGTTGGCAATTCCCAGGTCGTCGAGGGTCTTGAGGAGCGAGCCGATGGTCTCGTCATGCTCGATCATGCCGTCGACGTACTCGCTGTCGCCGTGTTGATATCGGCCGCGATGTTCTTTGCGGACGTGCGTCCGCAGGTGCATGCGCGTCGAGTTGTACCAGACAAAAAAGGATTTGCCGGCAGCCTTTTGCCGCTTCATATAATCGATGGCCGCGGCGGACGTTTCATCATCGATCGTTTCCATCCGCTTTTTGGTCAGCGCGCCGGTATCTTCGATCGTTTGCTTTCCGATCTTGCCAAAACGTGGGTCGACGGTGGGGTCGTCCTTGTCCGCGGCCTTACACCTGAGCACGCCGCGAGGACCGAACTTGGCGAGATAGGTCGGGTCTTTGGGGTAGTCGGGGAGCTCGGGCTCTTCCTCAGCATTGAGATGGTAGAGATTGCCGAAAAACTCGTCGAATCCGTTTACCGTTGGCAGCGATTCGTTGCGATCACCGACGTGGTTCTTGCCAAACTGCCCGGTTGCGTATCCAAGGCTCTTGAGCAGCCCACCCACACTCGGATCGAGTTGACTCATGCCCATCGGCGCGCCCGGGAATCCCACCTTCGTGAGCCCGGTGCGAATGCCATGCTGGCCGGTGAGAAATGCCGCCCGGCCCGCCGTACACGACTGCTCGCCATAGTAATGAAGAAACCGCAGCCCTTCGGCGGCGATGCGGTCGATGTTGGGCGTGACGTAGCCCATGAGGCCGTCGCTGTAGCAACTGCGATTGGTAATTCCAATATCGTCGCCGAAAATGACCAGGATGTTCGGCTTGTTGTTTCCTTTCGCTGTCGCGTCGGCCGATTTCTGCCTCGCCCCCTCGTTCTGTGCCAAAAGGTAGTCGCCACTCGTGCCAGCCGATCGCTCGGTATCGAGGGCCGGCGACTCGTCCCGGGCGTGGGTCGTGCGGGTCAGATCAACCGCGGCCAGCAGCCACGCAAAAAAAGCGCCGGTCAAAATCAGTGTCGCCGCGGATCGCAATATCTTCGTGTTCATGTTGTTCACTCCGTGCAACAACAAGTTCTGATCAGCAGATTTGGCAAATACGCCAGGATCGGGATTCGCGACTCATTGTAGACTTCGAGCCATTTTCTGTCTCATATTGCAGGCACCCATCGCGATGGCGAGGTAGGGTTTTCAAGGGGCGTGTGGATCCTCTATAGACCACTTGGCGATCACGTGCGGCGTCATGCTGGCCGACGTTGCCAAGATCAGTTTGAGAGCAAATCAAGCACCTGGACTACCGGGCCGCCGGTCGGCAAAAAAACGTCTCGGGCCGCCCATTTGCTGTAGCTTTCGTCAGCCAGGCCATAATCCTTGTCCCGCGGAATTCAGCGTATTATGCTGGCCGCATGGCCACGCCTGGTCCGGACTTGTTGCCGTGCAAGAGGGAACAGAAATTGCACGCGATAGCGCTGGGAGTGAAGCAACTAGTAAACAGAAACACTTCGTGGAGGTAGTAACATGTTGCAACATGCACTGAGGATGAGTCTTCTCGTTGTGGTTCTGGGGTTTGTCGCCCAAGACGTACATGCCTTTGGTCGTTGTGGCGGGTGGGGGCGGGGTTGCGGCGGCTGCGGCTACGGATACGGCGGCGGCGGCTATGGTTACGGTGGCTACGGGTATGGCGGTTACGGGTACGGCGGCTACTACGGCGGTTGGGGCTACAACGGCGGCTACGGCTATAGTGGATACCTCGGTAGCGTAAACGGCGAGTCGCCGTCCCCCGCGGGCACCTCTCAGCTTGCCTCTGATCGCGCCACGTTGACGGTTCTTGTGCCGGCTGACGCCAAGGTGTTCGTTAACGGCCTGCCGACCAAGAGCACTGGCGAAAGCCGCCGGTTTATTTCTACCGGCCTGCAGCCCATGGCCTTCTATCCTTACAAAGTGCGCGCCGAATTCATGTTTGACGGCAAACTCGTCAGCGAGGAAAAGATCATCCAGTTGACCGCCGGACAGACGGGCTCACTCGCATTCGACCCGCCACCAGCGACCAAAGTGGCCGACGTCGGGGCGGCCGCACAGCGCTAATTGCTAAATTAGGTACGACGCTTTCGCTCGCGTCTCGTGCGAAAACGTTGCTGCCCCCAACGTCAGAAGTCAGAACACCCTTAAGCGACGGGCGATCCGCCGCTTAAGGGTGTTTTTCATTTGTTAGATTCGACCGCAGAATAGTGCTTGTGAGTGGGGCCATCATGCGTCCGTATAGAGAGGGGCGCACGTCGAATCGTTCCCTGTCCATGCACAGCCGCATAGTGACGACGATGAAGACGTTGACGTCCCAATAGCACCAGGGGCCTCGTTGCAGGCGATATCGCGCAGGCTACGGCACTGGCCAGGAAACTGGAAATGCTGGACGCGGAAGCGGCCAATCGCAAAAAGATAGCGGACGAATTCTCCAAGATGCAGCAGCAGGCCAAGGCCACCATCGCAGGCGTGGCGACGTCTGTCGAAACGCTAGCCGAGAAAATCAAGGAGCTGAACAAGCCCCGCGAAGCCGGCCTGATCCGCCAAAAGACTGACGCGCCGAGAAGAAGTTGCATGATGAAATCGGCGACAAAAAGCAGAAGTGCGCAGAACAGGGGGGGGCGCCTTGATAAAGGGTAGTCAGGCCGACACGTGTTGTTGTTATCCTGCGGCATGTCGGCGGCTGGATCCGGAATAATGTGGTCCACAGTCGAGCCAAACAGTCCACCTCCAAAGATCAAAGCATAATCGCGTGGCTGCAATAGGACGGATAGCGGGGTCGACATGTCTTCCCCGGTCCTGGGCGGCGAAAACACCGTTACAGCGAGTGGCTGCAAAGCCAATGGCTTGCCCGTTGGAAACCCGCCGGCGCCGAGCGCCGCAATGGCACCGAAAATTGTCGCGGTGGAATTTGGGTCTTGTATCAGATCGCCGCCAATGTGCTCGACCAGCACGGGTTCAGCCAAGTGAAATCTAGCGCCAAGGAGTTGGTCGTTTTCAATTGGCCAATAGCCAGCTCCGAGCGATCCGTACGACGCCGTTGTCGACGACTCGAAGACGAGCGCCGCTGTTCCTGTGACTGGCGCGACACATAAAACACTGTACCAGACGATTGGCCTGACCATTGGAAGGTCCACCATGACCAGTTGCGTTGCAGGCGCGAGGAAATCTCCCACATCGGGCGCGTCGCGGCTAGATCGGGCGAGACTGTGCCAGCATCGCATTTGCCCGCGGCGCTCGCGCATCCTGGGGGCGTCAGGTTGCGGCGTTCAAAGGAAGCGAGCCGCTGCCAGAGGCAATAACTGGCGGGCGATGCGTGTCGGCGGCTCTGACCCGCGAACGCAGTGGGACGCGGGTCGCCAGATGATAGCAAGATAGAGCGCATAAAAAGGTCACCAGGTGGGGCAGGAACCTGGCGACCAGTTCCCGGGGAATCGCACCACCGGGCGAAGGTTATTTAGATTCGGCTTGGCGAGTTGTCAAACTCTGCTCGAAAAATGCTCGCCTTGGTCGACCAACGTGCAGCGTGCTGGCGGAGATTGTTGCAACGCACGGTGAATTAACATCGGCCCTGGCTGCTGGACTCGGTTAACGGCCGGCAAAGCGGCCGCGGTGCTTGATACCACCGACGGGCCACCGACCCACCCGATGCCGGATGGATTCGCGCCGGCGCAGGACTTTGTTTCGAACAAACGCCAGCAGAAATTAAGCCCCACTTTGACCCATGAGGGCGCCAGCGGCGACAGCGATCACGAACAAGGCCATGACGATAAACGGGAGCCAGCGATCGTTTTCCTCGCCAAACAAAGTGTAGTCCATCTCGATCTCGCCCTTGGATTTCCATCTCAAGTCGCACGTTCGTTGAGTACAGGAAATGCAACGCAAGCGCATTCCGCGTGAAGCACAAGGTGGGGGTATACGTACACCTGGTTCGATCGGTTTACGTCTGTTTTTACAGTGTTTTGGCTCGGCCCGTCCGCGCATCAAAAACGCCTTCCGATTTTGCACTAGTAATTATCTGCCTGGGTTATCGATCAGCTAAAAGAAGCGAGTTTCTCAGGATGGGGCACGACCTGAACGCGTCTGACCCGGCCGTTTCCAATCATCAGCTCTTTGTTATCAGTGCTGCAAGCGACATTGCGAGAAAGTAACGGCGAGTAGCCTGGTGGCCGAGAACGGGTGACACATGCAAGCCTGGCTATTCCAAGAGGAACGTTATGTCTCTGAAATCGGCGACAAAGCCCAATGGCTCGTGGGGTGGTACGTCGATGGCAAGCAAAAGCGCAAGCTTGTCGGCGGCAAAAACAGCCGCGGAGCGAGTTGCCCGCAAGATCGAGGGCCAACTCGCGGCGGGAACTTACCTCGCCGTAAGCAAGCGGACCTGGAAGGAGTTTCGCGAAGCCCTCGACATTAAAATTCTTGCGGCGATGGAGCCCGCCACGAAGAGCACCACCGAAACGGCGGTAAAGCATTTCGAGCGAACGATTAGGCCGGGCATGGTCGCGGCATTAACGACGGATCGCGTGGCAGAATACGTGGCCGTGCGACGACAGGAGAAGAGGTCGAAGGCTGAGGACGCAACCGCCGTCTCGCCCGCCAAAATTAATCGCGAGCTGCGCAAAATCAGCGCTTCGCTGAACATTGCACACGATTGAAGTTGGTTGCCAAAGAAACCGAAGGTACGGCTGCTTCGAGAGCCTGTGAAGCTTCCCACGCACGTAGATCCGGAGACGTTTGCGAAACTCTACGCGGCCTGTGACGACGGGTCCATGCTAGCGTCCCAAATGTCACGGCTGGCGATTGGTGGCGTGCCTTGCCCGTCATGGCCTACATGGCCGGTTGGCGGATTTCGGAACTGATGAAGCTACGGCGAGACGACGTCGACCTGGAGCGTGCCACTGCGTTGACCCGGGCCACGGATAACAAAGATCGACGAGATGTCTGGCGCCGTTACACGACCTCGTAGTCGACCATTTGAAGCGTCTAGTGGGCTTCTCGAACCTTATGTTCCCGTGGCCGTATGATCGCCGCACGCTGTGGGTCGAGTTCTATCGAACCCAGACCGCCGCGAAGGTCAGACCGGACGGGAAAGAGCACTACGGGTTCCACGACTTGCGCAGACCGTTTGCCACGATGAACGCAGCCAACACGACAGCCGACGCATTGCAGCAGTTGCTGCGACACAAGAGCTACACCGCAACGCAGAAGTACATTGCGATGGGCCGGCAGATGAACCCGGCGTTAGCGGCGCCGTTCGTGCCCGAATTGAAGACTGTCGGCTCGGCGTAATCCTGGATTTATCCTGGATTCGAGTCGCGGCCAAGTGTCTCGAATATGCGTAAGTCCTTGCGCTGCCTAGTGGACAGGGCGGGGGTTGAACCCGCGACACCTGGATTTTCAGTCCAGTGCTCTACCAACTGAGCTACCTGTCCGACGCGATCCCTGACGCACCGATGCCGAAGTGCCGGGCAGGCGCTTTACTGCGGGTGCTGCGGGAAAGCAGTACGGCAATCTACGGAGCGGGTTGCCGATTGTCAATCGCACCCGCCTCTGCTCGGCGCCCCACAAACCCCACTGTGCAAACGAGTTCGGGGCTCGTGGCCAGTCGGCCCTCGCTGCCCGAAATGTGCGCGAGCCGGGCCGCATGCCGCGGCCTGTGCGAAAGGCATCGCTCGCGCGGCCAGGGTGGCGCCCGGTTGCCACGGCGTTCGTCTGCGAGCGGATGACGTGTGTCTGCATCGGGCCACATAATTCAAACGGGCGCACCGGCACCGCGTCTTTATGGCATGGCGGAGTCCAAGCCTGTTGTCTTGCGGCTTGTGTGCGATCCAACAATACGTGGATCACACCGTGACGTGCCCCGGTTGCATCTGCGAGTGCAGCGCCGCGTGACGAGCGGCACCAAGCCTGGCGTCAATGGCAGCCTCGCAGGTTCCGGCACTTGCACTATATTTGCATTTGCTTAAGCAGCCATTGGCAAATTGTGAAAAATCAAACGGCCGACCGAACCAAACGTGCCGGTAGCGTTTACCTCGGCCTGGTAAGCGAGGGGGTCACGACGGCAGGTAATTCGTGCATCTTCGCACGCGCAGATTCCTGCTCATCGTCGGCAACACCGCTTTGGTTCGTCGCAGGAATCCGACCGTTTGCGAGAAACGCTCGCTGGCCGGCAACTACCGGATGCACTACCAGCCACGCTCCACACCTGATCTACTCAGGGCTGGGGCTAAGCACGTGAACATAGGATTTCGACGCATGCCATTCTGCCGTTGCCCAAAGTGCAAGGTGCTCTTTACGGTCCAGGTCGACGACGAAAAGAAGTGGCGCGCCGAGAAGTGGCCCGACTACGCTGCCAGCGAGCTCGTCCCCGAGACGTGTGCGGCTTGTACAAAAAAGGCCCACGACCTCGAGATTGACGGAGAGGGTGGCGAGCAACTGCCGCAATTCGGCAAGTTCTAATCGCATCTTCATTGCGACCGATTTGCGCTCTGTCGACAAAGCGGCGTACAAGGCACATGTCGGCCGAACTCATTTCTCGGCCGTGGTTGGCGAAACGGATTGGGGCGCCCGCCGCGCTGGCTGCGTGTCGGTCCAGTCGAGCGACACGAATTCCAGTGTCGCCTCGGGAAACAGCACGCGGAGTTGATGCTCTGCCTCGGCGCTTTGCGCACCAGGCACAAGGCCGATGAAGGGAACGGTCTCGTCACCGAGAAAGCCTCTCCAAAAGGGAATCCGCACGTGTGCGTAAGGGTTATCAGAGCCCGCGAGCGGCGCACTCTTGTCGTCGAATGTCGTCACGATCGCGCCACGAGCACGCAGTGTCTCGATCATCGCCTGGCGCTGGTGAACAAGCGTCAATTCCCAGACGAACCACCATGCCCCGACCAAGAGTGTGGCCCCCAAACCTATCTGCAGCCAGCGGTGCCGGGAAGCTGGAATCATGCGGACCCGTCCGAACGTTTACGTTTCAACACGGACTCCCATCGGCGACGAAGTACAGTCTTATGACTGTCCGCAGTATACCGTCAGAGTTGCGCGCATATGCCCGTGCCAGGGTAAAGATATCGCGGCTGCGATCCCTGCTGACGGCGACGTAGCAGCTACGCGGGTACGTCCAACGCTGCCAGGACGAGCGATGTTGATCGGGCAGCCAGAAGGCAGCTGCTGCGGCGCTATACCGACACGCTACACGAAAACGCATCCCAGGAAACGCAGCGAGAATTCCTCACTCGCGGTCGGAGAGGAACTGGTCTTTTATAAACGTGTCCATTTCGGTGGTGCGGCATACGTCGCAGCGACGGCCCGAGCGATTGGCGGCGACCAGCACCGCTTGCATCAAGGCTGGCCAGATCGTATTCGCCTGGGTCGCTCCCTCTGCTTTGTCGGCCGCTGCTTCAACAGGTATCCGCAGGCCAAGCTCGATGCCAGCCGTGGGTGGTAGACCGTCCACGACCGCATCCGCGAACCGGCGCAATACCCGTAGCAAAGATGGTTTATTGAGGCTGTGGCCCGCGTCACGGCGCAGCAAACGCGGAATCGAGCAACTCGTAACCTGCTCCGTGTGCTGCGCGCCTTCGGCCCGAAGCTCGATCAACCCACCGCCCGACAAGTCGTAGGTAACCTTCAATGTTCCGCGATTCGGAATGCCAGCCGCGAAGGCGGCGCATTCCTCGAACGACTCGTGAAAATTAGACACAACCGCCCCCTCGCGTCGCCGATGCCGCGTAAATCCTATTGCTGTCATGGTCCGTTTATCCAAGGGTCGAGATTCAATAATCGCAAGTTGTGCGCCAACCGTGCGACGTGTTTCGAAATTCGCTTTAGGCGGGTTGCAGCGGTTGTTGACCGTCCCGGTGCGTCGGTTCTGCTAGAAAAACCGCATTGGGGGCAGGTGGAAATTGATCTTGCTAGCGTCAAGCTGAGCGAACAGCGATCAATAGCCGCTCTACCACCTCGCGTTCGGCACGAATTACCCGCGACGGTACGCTTGAATTCGTCGCAAGCAGCGCGCGTTCTACCGATTCGCTGTGTCTGAATTTTGACGAGTGCGTTAACGCCGCGCGCGGAAATCCGCTAGCGTATGTCGGTCGGCTTTCCGAGCGGCGCAAGCACGTCGAGGAGTTCCTTGATGGCAGCGATGTCGTCAAAATACCCAGGATCGCTCGGCACGCCCCGACGCTGCTCCATTTGGGCGCTGACAGGCGGCTTTCCTGTGGATTCCACAATGTCGTGGTACAACGCCCACGCATATTGGCTGGCGATCGATGAAATCGTAGCGCGGGCCGCGGCCGGACGCTGTTCGTCGTTGGCTTCACTGACCAGGTCGCGCAGCACGTTGGCAATCTGGCCTTGTCGCACGCTCGTTTCCATGATGCCCGTCTCCTGAGGGGTCTGATCGAGGACCTTGTAGTGCAATAGACGTACCACAGCAAACGATGTCCTGATGCTTTCATCCTATTCGCGTACGAACTGGCGAATCTGCCACAATCTGGCCTCGCCGGAAACGAGGCAACGTGCACCGCCGAGCATGCCGCCATGGCTGCCGCGATGCCGCACTCGCGCTCCAACGCGGTACGCCGGTCGAACCTCACACCCGCGGGCGGCGCGAGCCCTTTATCTCTACGATTTGGCCATTTGGCTGCCAGCAAGCGGCCTGGAAACGCACCTTCCGCCGACAAGTCGTTTTTGACCTATAGTTGAGTGGTTGCGGCGGCATCTTGCTCCGCGATGAACGCAGCCAAAGCCGCCGGGCGGTCACTCATCGCCCGCGCGGCTTTTATTGCGCCCGTAGCAATGCAATGTGCCGCGCGGGTAGCAACGCCGCGAAAACGTCGCACACATCTAGCGCCCGCAATTGCGCCGTCGTCCAACACACAGCGTGGCGCACGCCAACAGCGCTAAGGCGGCGGTCGTTGGCTCTGGCACTTGCGTGGCTGTTCCGCCGCCGACGGAGTGAAGCCAGTTACCGGCCACCAGGTTGATATCGAGCCCGTTGACGATTCCATCGCTATTCGCGTCTCCAGCAATGCCGGTGCCTGCTGCTAACCACTTGGTGGCGATCTGATTCACGTCCAATCCGTTGACGATACCGTCGGCATTGACGTCGCCGCTGATGGTCACGCTTAGATTGCCAGTTGTGTAGAGCTGCGACGCATTCCAAGACAACCCTGTCGCCAAGGCTGGCAGGTTTAATTGCGAGAAGGTACCGACTTCGCTCCCCCAGGTGAACAGGTGAAACACTTGACCGACATGCGGTGCGAACCCCGTCAGATTTACTTGCAATGTGCCATCGAGGCTGAGCTGGCCCGCGACGTCGATCTTGTCGTAGCCGCTACCCGCCGTCGCGCCGGCGATTTGTAAGGTAGTGATGTTCGTGTGTTGCAGCGCTACGTTGCCGCCGAAGGTCATGTCGACCGGAATGCTCGGCGCCAGCCCGCCAGCAAATGTTGCCGTGCCGGTTCCCGCCGTGCCGTGCTGGCCGTAGAACCCTCCTTGAAACGAAGCGCTCGATCCCGGGTCGATCGTGAACGTGCCGTTGTTAATGATCCCGCCGAAGAACGTGTGGCTTTGCGTGCCCGAGACTTCGATCGTGCCGCCGGTGCCGAGGTTGCTAACCAGGCTATACACGCTTGCCTGACCGGTGAACTGCACGCTGCCGCCATTAGCCAATCCAGCGGTCGTGCTGAGGGTGCCGCTTCCTTCGATCATTGAGCCCGGCCCGTTGCCGAGTAAACCCCGCACGTCCAACTCACCGCCATTGAGGCTTATCGTGCCGGAATTGACAGAGTTGTTGAACGCGATCAAATCGGAATTCGGTCCCACCAGTACCAGGCCATGATTGCTCAGGCCCGTCGTCGAGAATGTCGCTCCTTGTTCCACTTTGAATTCCGAGCTCGCATCGGCTACCGATACTGCACCGGCGAGCGCCACCGAGAGGGGCTGGCCGACGAAATCGGCTACGCCGCCGTTGCTGACCGTAATCGTGTTGGCGGTCAGGGCGCCGCCGGTCATCGTGAAGTTGGCGCTACTGCCTGTGCCATCGACCGTCAGACTACTGGTATTCAAAGTGCCCCCGGCCAGTGTCAGCGAGCCGCCATTGTTGACCGTTGTCGTCTGGCCGACGATCAGACCCTTGCTGGCATCCAGCGTCAGATTTGTTCCCAGTAATTGACCAGTTCCCACTGCGACGCTCGTCGGGCCGGTATTGGCATTGGTAAATGTATTCGTTCCAGGACCAGCTGGCGGGATCGAAAAAGCGGAACGCGCCATCGCTAACACCGCCACCGCCCGATTGCTGACCGCCGGCGTAGACCATTCCGGTAGGCGCTACCGAGACCGTAACTGCGTCGAATGGTTGGCCATTGATGGTCGCGGCAACCGTCTCCAAGTAGGTTCCGGTCGTCGAGAATACTTTGATGCCGGCCGCGATGTCGGCCACATAGACTAGCCCCGTGTTGCTGACCGCAACGCCTTCAGGTGTATTGAGCTGCCCTGGGCCAGATGCATCACCGATCGACGACTCATAACTCCCGCCCGCTGAAAACACCTCGACCCGATGATTGCTGCTGTCCGTCGCGTACAGATTCGCGCTGGTGGAATCAAGCGCCATCGCGCCGACGCCCGCAACGCCAAACTGTCCCGGTCCGGATCCGACGGATCCAAAGGATCCCAGCGACGGATACGTGGTGCCGTCGAACGCGGTGCTATAGACCTGAATCGTGCTGCTGTTCCCTACGTACAGTGAACCAGATGTGCTCGTTACGACGCCGGTCGGATCAACAATTCCTCCTGAACTTGGCAGGTCGCGCACAAAGCCACCGCCTGAATTAATCACGGCGACGTCTTCCGAATTATTCACCGAAACGTAATAGGTTCCGTCGGGGCCTATGTTTGAGTAACCTCCGCCGAGAGTTTTCGACGACAGCGCTGTCTGTAGATAGGTACCGTCGGCCGCATAGGTATTGGCAACGTTACTGTCGTCTGGAACCCCCTGAGTGACGACGATCTGTCCGTTCGGACCAACATTACTGACGTACAACGGCATCTGGACATAACCCGGACTGTTCACGGGCCCATTGGCGAATTGGTTCAACAACGTGAACTGCGCATAGCTGCTGCTAACGCCGGTGGCCAGCGCGATCGTGGATACGACGATGACAAATAAGACTCGGGGGAAGACGTCGCGGCTACGGTACACGCTCATAGTAGAGAAGCTCGTTGTTGTTGCCCGATTTTGTGGACGTTGTGTGTCATCGCCTCGGCAGGCTATCGATAAGCGAGCGCACGGGCAGTCTGCGGTCGTAATCGCCACTCGGTTGCAAATCGATGCCGCCGGCGGCTATCGCTGTTGCGGTAGATCGCCGCGCCGCGAGTGGATTAGGCTGGCCACCCAAGAGCCTAGATGCTGCTGGCACCCAGGGCAAGGCAAATGCACGTCGCAGTCCCAGAGATGCGACGAATGAAAAGGGGAGGCGCGCCGCATGCTTTCAGCATTTCGGCCCGAGTAAATGGCGAGCGCAGGTGTCGGCTACGGGGTGTCCCGTCAGGGCAGGTCTAATGGGCCGGCTGGCGCGCAGCGGGACTGGGAATGCTGCGGGGTAGCAGCCCTGGGGGCCGCAGGGTCGACCGTCCCACGTCGTCGTTTTCCAACTCGCCTGCCGTCGTGGCCGCTAGCGGCGGTAACCCGAGATACACGGCCCGGTGCGATACGGTCGACGAACCAACCAGCACGCGCGCATCACCGTCGCGCACCTTCCCATCGGCCAATTCGGACACGATATGTGCCGGCGAGGACGGCCGCTTCTTCAGTTGATCCATGCGATAGAGAACGGAAGTCAACGGAGGCAATCGTCGCGCGCCAAGCGAACTATCCGTCGTCAGCGTTCCGCCTTGCACGGCGCTAGTCAATTGAATGCCGCTTCCCACCTTGTTTGCATTCCGCTGCGGCACGAATGCCGCCGGCAACGATTGCCGATCAGGCCAACTGGCCGCCAGACGATTCGTGGCCGTGGGCGACGTGCGCGGCGTGTCCGCATGCGATCGGACAGAAGTCGTCAGTGGGGGCAAACGACGAACGCGCAGCGTCTCGTCCGATTCCTGCGCCTGGGCCAACTCTGCCCATACCGCTCCGCACAGCAGCGCTATGGCGCCGTACCTCAGCAGCGACCAAGCGGTGAATAATCGAGAAGACTTCATAGTCAAAAGCTTCACCGACGGGAGGCTGACGAGTAACTGACTGTTTCCACCACCGGGCCGATCGCGTCGTGTGACTCATCGCGATCAAGCGATGGTCCCTCTTGCCGATCGGGCAAGATCGACGAGTTATACGAGCAGTATCGGCCAAAGCGGATTTGCGGCTGGACTGCGTTACCGACAGATCACGATCGTCGTAACGCCGCGCAAAGAGGGCAAACTTTACCGTCGCCAAAGGGCATATGCCTGGCGCAACGCTGTCACTCGCTGGGCGTTAAACTCTGACTAGTTTGCCACGCCCAGACGACTATGCCAGCGGTCTGGACCAACGGCACAGGTACGTTTCGGCTACCCTGGCCAATTCTTTGGGGGGGCAGATCGTGTTTCATGGTGCCAGCCGGGGCCGGATTGCCACGACGATTTCAGCAGTCACAATAGGGCCCAGTGCCCTTGCCGTTGCACGCCGGGGCAGGTTCCCGCCTTCCTAACACCTTCCAAGTCTCGGTGATTGTTCCCATGCCGCGCTATGCTCCCGCTCTGCTTACGGTAATCCTGCTGGCGACAAGCCACGTCCGCGCCGCGGATTCAACCACCATCCATAACACCCAGGCGGAAACGGTGCCGTTGCTCACTCCCGAGCAGGCGCTACGCTGCATCGCACTACCCGAGGGCTTTGCCGCCACGCTGTTCGCCTCGGAGCCTGTCGTCTCGCAGCCGATCGGCATCGCGACCGACGCTCGCGGCCGGCTATGGGTGGCCGAGAACAACACTTACGCCGAAGTCCCGCTCGGCTTCGATAACTCACAGCGTGACCGCATTGTCGTTTTGGAAGACGCCGACCACGACGGCCGCGCCGAACGGCACACTGTCTTCTGGGATCAGGCGCAGAAGTTGACCAGTGTCGAGACCGGCTTCGGCGGCGTGTGGGCGCTCTGTCCGCCACGGCTCCTTTTTATCCCCGATCGCAATGGAGATGACATTCCCGACGGCGAGCCCGAGGTTGTTCTCGATGGGTTCAACGACGCCGAGGTACGGCACAACATCGCCAATGGTTTGCGCTGGGGTCCCGATGGCTGGCTGTACGGGCGACACGGCATCCTCAGCACGTCGCTCGTGGCGGCTCCCGGTACACCCCCCGCGCAGCGCACGCCGGTCAGTTGCAGCATCTGGCGCTATCATCCGACTCGCAAATTGTTCGAGGTTGTCTGCCGCGGCACGACCAACTCTTGGGGCATGGATTGGGATGAACACGGCGAATTGTTCTTCATCAATACAGTGATCGGACATTTATGGCACGCCGTGCCGGGCGCGCACTTTCAGCGGATGTATGGAGAAGACGCCAATCCGCACACATACCAATTGATTGGCCAAACGGCCGATCACGTACATTGGGATACCGCCGAAGCATGGAGCGAAATCCGCAAGATCGGCGTTTCTCCAACCACCGACCAGGCCGGTGGCGGGCACGCCCATAGTGGTCTGTTGATTTATCAAGGCGACAATTGGCCCAATCGCTATCGCGGCACCGTCCTGACGATCAACTTTCATGGGCGGCGTCTGAACAACGATACGCTCGAACGCCAAGGAGCCGGATACGTCGCGCATCATGGGGCCGATCTGCTGCAAACTTCGGACCCCTGGTTTCGTGGGCTCGATCTGATCACCGGCGCCGATGGCGGCGTCTACATCGCCGATTGGAGCGATATCGGCGAATGCCACGACAACGATGGCATCCATCGTACGTCGGGCCGGATCTACAAAATCGTGTATGGACGGACCGAGCGCACCGCGATCGCCGCCGTCCCCCAGGGTGATGTGCGGCAGGCCAGCGACGCGCAACTTGTCGATCTGCAGTTTCAAACCAACGAATGGCTCGTTCGTCAGTCCCGGCAGGTATTGCAAGAACGCGCGGCGGCCGGCCGACTGTCAAACGATCTGACTGCTACATTACGATCGCGCTTTGCCGCCGCGGCCAACCCTCTCGAAAAAGTGCGCCTGTTGTGGTGCCTGCACGTCACCGACGGCGCCAGCGACGATTGGCTGCTGGCGCAACTCGACCAGCCGGACGAGCATGTTCGCGCCGGTGTCGTGCGCTTGCTGGGAGATGGCAAGGTTCCCTCGCCCCAAGTGCTGAAGGCCATCGCCAATCGCGCCGCGGTCGAGCCATCGGGCCTCGTGTCGGTTTACATGGCTGCGACGCTCCAGGCGTTACCCGTGGCGGACCTTTGGCTGCTGGCCGAACGGCTGGCGGCGCAGCGCGCATGGGCCAGCGATCCGGTCTTCCCGCTGATGCTCTGGTATGGGATCGAGCCGGCCGTGCCCGAGAATCCAGCCCAGGCCGTGAAGCTGGCCGCTTCGTGCCAGATTCCGCTAGTGACGCAGTTCATCGCGCGCCGATTGGCCGAGAATCTACAGGCTCTGCCCGCGCCGATCGATGAATTGATCGCGTTAGCCGCCGACGCGCGGCAACCCGCCCGCAGCCAGGCCATCCTGACCGGCGTGGCCGAGGCGCTGCGCGGTTGGCGCAAAGCCCCCGTGCCCCCGTCCTGGAATGATCTTTCGGAGGCGCTCGCTGGCAGCTCTGTTCCACAGATCGCCCAGTTGGTGCGCGAGCTTTCGGTTGTGTTCGGCGACGGACGCGCGCTCGATGAACTTCTGAAAACAGCGGCGTCCAAAACGGCCGACCCCGTCGTACGGCGCGATGCCCTCCGCGTGCTGGTCGAAGCCCGCGCCAATGCCCTGGTGCCGATCTTGCGCCATATGATCGACGAGCGCGATCTGGGGGCCGATGCGGTGCAAGCCTTGGCGGCGTTCGACGACGCCACCACGCCGGAGCTGCTCTTGCAGAGTTACCCCGGGCTGAAGGAGCCGGCCCGCGCGGCCACGATCGTCACGCTCAGCACGCGACCTGCCTGGGCCCGCGCGCTGTTAGTGGCCGTCGCGGCAGGCAAAATCGATCGCAGCCAGGTGCCGGCGTTTCAAGTTCGCCAAATGTCGACCTTTCCCGACGACGAGGTGCGCCGCCGCACGAGTGAGCTGTGGCCCGAGCTGCGCATGGTCTCGACCGAAAAGAAGACCCGTATCGAGCAATTGAAGTCCCGGCTGGCCCCGACGGATTTGGCTTCGGCTGATTTGTCCAAGGGCCGGCAGCGTTTCGTGCAGGCCTGCGCTACCTGTCACACGCTCTTCGGCCAAGGGACTAAGATCGGACCTGATCTGACTGGCGCCCAGCGCGCGAATCTCGACTATTTGTTGGAAAACATCGTCGATCCCGCAGCCACGGTTACCGAGGGCTTTCGCATGTCCACCGTGGTGCTCAGTGATGGCCGCCTGCTGAGCGGCATTTTGGCAAACCAGGGCGCGCCGATCCTCGCGCTGCAAACTCCCACCGAACGCCTGGCAATCAACCGCGCGGACGTGGAAGAGATTCACGCATCGACCCTCTCGCTGATGCCCGAGGGCTTGCTCGACCCGCTGCCGGAGAAAGACCTGCGCGATTTGGTCGGTTACCTAATGTCGCCCCAGCAAGTGCCGCTACCTGCGGGGGCAGGCCAGTGAATCAGCGGTCGTTGCCGCCCGCTCGTTCTGCTTGTCGGCCAAACTAACGCGAGTAGGACGGCGGATCGCTCGCAGGAAAGGACTCCCAGCACGCCTCATCAAGCGGGTCCTCCGGCACTGCCGGATTGTAGGGCTGGTCTATCTCGCGCGAGCTGGGTGCCTGCTGCTTCTCATTGCCGCCTGAGGTCGCACCCGTGGCCCGCTCTTGCGGGGCGCGGGCTGGCGAGTTCTGCAGCCGGCGACCGTCGTCAGTCATTTTCCGTGAACGTGTCATAATTGGTTCCTCCGATACGCCCTCTTTATGAATCATATAGGCTCACCAGTCTGGCACTCTTGAAATGTAGCGCGCGCCGCAACCTAGCAATCGCAAACGGCTATCCGCCTTGGGGTTTCCGTCTCTCGGGCAGTGATCCGGTCTTTTCAATCCGGCAATGCTAGAAACGTGGTAATTGGCAACCGTCAGTTCTCGATCCTTTACGGGCGCCCTCGACGGCGGGGCAACCGGGGCTATAATTTCGGTAGTTGGCGAAATACCGACATATGGTCTCGCGGACAAGGGGCCGCCTTGATGAATGCTGCGTTTCAAGCCCTTGGTGACCCGACCCGTCGCGAGATTCTCCGCCTATTGCGGGCCCGCGATATGACGGCCGGGGAAATTGCCGAGCAATTTCATCTCGCCAGGTCGACCCTCTCTGGACATTTCAACGTGCTGCGGCACGCGGGTTTGATCGTCGCGGAAAAATATGGCACCAGCGTGGTCTACAGCCTAAACATGTCGGTCGTCGACGAGACCGTGGCTGCTGTGCTGGATCTGTTCGATGTTGTTGGTCAACGAAAAAAGGCTCGACAATGGAACGCGAACGGCGCATTGGGGAACACGAAAGACGCAGCGGGGAAGGCGAACAGCGCTACGAACAAACCTGGCGCCGTGAAATCCCGCAAATCGTCTTGATTCTGGGAATGTGGAGCGTGGCAGCGGCCGCCTGGCGCTTTGCCCCGGATCGGTTGCCCGTGCATTGGAATCTGGCAGGCGAAGTCGATCGGTACGGTGGCAAGGTCGAAGGCCTATTGCTGTTGCCGCTGCTTGTCACCGCGCTGTATCCGCTTTTGCTGTTGTTGCCGCGCATCGACCCGGGCCGGGCCAACTACGCGACATTCGCCGACGTCTATACACTCATTCGTCTATCGATCACTGCCATGTTGGCGTTCGTCTATGCCTGCATTTTGCTGGCGAGTTTCGGATACCACGTCGACATGGGGCTGCTGATCCCGCTGGCCGTGGGAATATTGTTCTGCATCCTGGGTAACGTGACGGGCAAGATACGCCCGAATTGGTTTGTGGGAGTGCGCACGCCCTGGACCTTGTCGAGTCGTGACTCCTGGAACAAAACACATCGGCTGGCGGGTCGTCTCTTTGTCGTGCTGGGGTGCACCTTTGCTGCGTACGGCTTTCTGCAGACCGTGTGGATGCTCACCGCCGTGATCGCGTTAGGCGTTGCCATGCTGTTGTGGATCGTGATTTACTCGTACCTGGTCTGGCGGCACGATCCGAATCGCCTCTGTCCGGCCGGGACATCTCCGCACAGCGACTGAGTTGCGACGAACCCGAGGGCCTGCTCTCGGTCACCTCGACCCTTGGCTGAAGACAAACTCTTTGGTTCGGCGGATGATCTCAAGACGACTTAAGGGCGCACTGCGATTTCGCTCCGTTGCGCTTTCCGGCATGCACCGCCGCATACGACATTAGTGCGACCGCCGCCAGCGCCGCGGTGGCAGGTTCGGGCACGCTCGTACCAGAGCCTGTGCCAGATCGTTGCAGCCAGTGCGTGGCCACCAGATTTACGTCCAGCCCATTCACGATGCCGTCGTGATTGACGTCGGCCGGCAGGTTGCTTCCCCTTTGCAGCCAGTTGCCGGCTATCAGGTTCACATCCAGACCGTTGACGACGCCGTCATGCGTGCCGTCCCCGGGCACGGTTGCCGCCACGATTTTGTAGAGAGAGCCGTTACCGTCGACGATGTACAGTTCGCCGCTGGCGTCGGTGCCGAACGAGTGGGGCTGATCGAGCGAAAAACCCGTGCCGGTAAACAGCTGACTGGTAATGTCGGTAAAGTTCGTGGCGGTCGTGCCGTCGTAGTTCATCGTGAAGATGCGTCCCAGACTGTCCGGGTTGCTGCTGTTGGCCGGTCCCAATAAATCGCCGAAGACATATTTACCGTCGAGCGCCGGAACGCCTGCGCCGTGATAAACGTATCCACCAATCACGGCCTGTCCGCCGATTGGCTCTTGCGCAGTCGGAACATGCGGGTAGTCAAGGATGGGGTCCACCGCCCCGGCAGGCTTCGGGCCACCAACGCCGCCCGAGGGTGTCGCGATCGTCCCTTCGCGTAGCCGCCAGCCGTAGTTCTCGCCGCCGCCCGGGTTGCTGGCTTTCTGCACGTCGATTTCCTCGCGCGCGCCCTGTCCTACGTCGCCAATCATCAGGTTGCCGGTTTGCGAGTCGAAGCTATCGCGAAACGGATTGCGCAGCCCATACAGCCACACTTCCGGCGCGCCGCTCGCGCCGTTGGCAAACGGGTTGTTGGCAGGAATGGCATAGTTGGGATGTGCCGCCGGGCCGGGGGTATCAACGTTGATACGCAACATCTTGCCTAGCAAACTGAAGGTATCTTGCGCGTTGCCAGTCGGCTCTACGTGACCGGTCCCCTGATCGTTGCTGTTGCCGCCGTCCCCCATGGCGATGTACAGGTTGCCAGAGTCGCCCGGCCGGTTACTGAACCCGATCCAACCGCCGTTATGATTCGTTTCCGGCTGGTCGATCGTCAGCACGTCAGTAGCGCTGGCAGGATTCGCCACATTGGGATTGGACGAAACCTGATATCGCGTGATGTGAGTCACACCTGAGTTAAAAGCGCCTCCGTTGGCCGTGTAATCGACGTAGAACTGGCCATTCGTTGCGTAATTTGGATCAAAGGCCAGACCCAACAATCCTTGTTCGCCGCCGGTGGCGATGCCCGAGATTTGCAAGAAGGGCGTCGAGCTGATCGAGTTGTCGGCCAAGTTCAGAATCTTGATGTCGGCCGTACCGCCCGATCCCTGTTCGACAATAAACAGTTGATTGGGATCACCTGGCGCCGACGTGGCAAAAAGCGGCGCGTTCAAGCCGTCAGCCACCCGAATCAATGTCTGGCCGAAGGCAGCCGGACTGGATGCCAAGAGGATCGTAGCGACTACCATTAGCCGTGCCATGAAGCAACAGCGCGCGAGAAAACGTCGCGGCAAAGCTTGCCCGGCCGGCTGCCGAACGCCCAGGCAAGCTAGGTCACGCGCAGAAATCTGAAACTCACGCCGCACGCACGTGTCGAGAATGCGAGGCATGATGTGCTCCGGGAGTCTGTCGCCCCCTGCGATCACGCGAGCCCGCGTTGGCTCTCGTACTGGCTACGTGAGCATAGCCGAAACCTGCGGCAAAGAAGCGCGCTCGAACGGTGCAATTCGCAGGAATTTTGAAATCATTGCGCTACGTCTCGATTCGCTCCGTCACGATCCTGCGCAGCACTCTTCTGCGATGGCCTGTTCTGGCGCAGCAGCTGTCAGCCAGCGATCCAACATGGCTGCCAGTTGACCAACCACCGGAGGCTGCAGCATGGTGAGGTGCGTGCTGTCGGGCAGTTCGTATACCACGGTGCCTCCCGCGGCCCAGCTTCCCCAACCCAACAACGGATCAGCATGCATTGGCGTTGCCTGCTGCGAGGCCCGAATCAACGTGATCTTTGCGTCCAGCGGCTGCGGTCGGAAGGCTGCGACCGCCTTCATGTTGGCCTCGAAAACATCAAAGACCGATCGTGCGCCCCCCGCCCCCGCGCCGGCCAACAGCAACCGCGCCCCCTCGGCCCGCGTGCGAAAGTATTCCACTTGCTCGGCCAGCGGACGTGTGCGCAGGTCTTGCAATTGACCGGCATCATCACCAGGGAACATCATCTGTAGCATCGGCACGAGATCATTCTCGTCGAGCACACGATCAGGACCCGGGATAGCCGCGTCGATGAGCGCCACCAGCGAGACCTCGTCGCCTGAGATTTGTAGTTGCCTGGCCATCTCGAAGGCCACCAGGCCCCCGGTCGACCATCCGCAAATCCGATAGGGGCCCGCCCCCTGCACGGACTTCATGACCTGAATGTAGTGCGCGGCCATGGCTTCGATCGTGTCGTGCGGGGCCAGCGTGCCGTCGACACCTTGTGCCTGCAGCCCATACAGCGGCACATCGGCCGACAGGTGCTGCGCCAACTCGATATAGCAAAACACCGTGCCACCGGCCGGATGAACGCAGAACAAAGGCAATTGCGTACCGTGCGGACGGATCGGCACCAGCGAGGCGTTTTCGTCGCGAGACGATGCGTTACGCAACAACTGCGACAAATGCGCGACGGTCGGCTCTTCGGCCAGCGCTGCCAATGGCAAACGGCGGCCGAATTCTTCTTCCAATCGCGCGATCAGCGCCACGGCCAGGCTCGAATAGCCGCCGAGCTCAAGAAATCCATCGGTCACGCCAATCGGCTCGACCCCCAACACCTGCGACCAGATTGTCGCCACGCGGGCCTCGAGCGCATCGCGCGGGGGTACGTAGGCGTGCGACATGTCTCCCCGCGTTCGCGCCGGCGCAGGTAGCGCCGTGATATCGACTGTTCCGGATGCATCCAAAGGGAGCGCATCCATGGACCGCCAGGCCGTGGGAATCATCGCTGCGGGCACGCGCTCGACCAGATAGCGCCGCAATTCATTCACCACCAGCGCATGATCGCCCGGGGCGATTGCAATCTGCGAAGTCGGTCGTGGTACAAAGAAAACTGCCAGCCGCGTGCCCCGTTCACGATCGGCCGAGCAGGTTACCGCCGCGCGTTCGACCAATGGATGGAGCCGCAACACGGCTTCTACCTCGCGCGGATCGACCGCATAGCGACCAATCCGCGGGCAAGGCGTGGAATCGACGCGGCTCTCGCTGGGTCCCAAGAACTCGATCTGCCCATCAGCCTGCCAGGCGGCGCGATAGCCGGTCAGACGCCATTGCGGGCTGCCGCTTTGTTCGGCATCTTCGACCCACAGGATTCCGGGCATATCGACAGGCGTCGATTGACCGGCCGCATCGAGGATTCGCAGCGCCGGCTCGCCATCAACCGGCAAGGTCTGCCGAGATGCTTTGGCCAGCCCCAAGTCACAAACCCGAGAGTCCGCTCGCGTGATGATGGCCTGCAGCACGGTGGCCGTTTGTTCGAGCACCTGCACTGCCGTCGCGGCCGAATAACGTTCGGCGTCGTACAACAGACGCAACAAGATCTCGCGGCCCGGGTTTACGATCAGCGTCAGCGGATAGTTCGAGGTAGCCGTGCCGTGAACGTCACGCACCACCACATCGGCGGCACGCCACTGTTCGATCGAGTGCAGCGGATAATTCTCGAAGACCACCAACGAATCGTACAGCCGGCCGTCGGGCAGTTCCGCCGCACGGGCGATTTGCTGCGACGAGCAGTGCTCGAACGGGTGCGCCGCGACCTGTGCGGATTGCAGTCTTGCAAACAACTCGGGCAAAGTATCTTCGAGGGCAATTGGCACCCTCACGGGCACATTGTTTACGAAAGGGCCGACGATCGTGTCCACGTCCGGAACCTGTGACGGACGGCCCGACACGGTGACACCGAATACCACCTCGTCGACGTCCGCATATCGCGCCAGCAAGACCGACCAAGCCGCCTGGACAAGTACACTCTGACTGACGTGCTGCGAAATCGCCATTTCCTGGAAACGAGACGATTCACTGGCGTTCATTCGCACTTGGCACTCGCCCTGCTGGGCGTCCGCCGACGTGCGTCGAGCTGCCTGCTCCGGTAGCGGGATTTGCGGTGCCGGACTGCGGCCGGCCAGCTGCTCGCACCAGAATCGTTCGGCCTCGCCGGCATCTTGCGAGGCTAACCACTTCACGTAATCGCCGAACGAGCCGCACGGTTCGGGCGTCGGTGTGCGACCCTGCCGTAATTGCTCGTAGAATTGGAACACCTCGCGCAGCACAATGCCGACACTCCAGCCGTCGAGCACAAAATGATGGCAGGTCCAGGCAAAAAACCACTCTTGCTCTGCCATCTGCACCAATTGCAAACGCATCAACGGGGGCTTTGTCAGGTCTAAACCCGCGCGCCGCGTCTCGGCCAGTAGTGCGTCGCGCCGCGCCAGGCGCTCGTCCTGGGGTAGATCGCGCCAGTCAAGTTGCTGCCAGGGCATCTCGATCGCGCGGCGAACCACCTGGACCGGCTTCTTCAAACCTTGCCAGGCCGGCGCCGAACGCAGCAGCGCATGCCGCGCAACGACCAACGTCCAGGCCTGCCGCAACAAATCGGCATCCAGCGGGCCAATGATCGAGCAGCGGAATTGCTCGACCATTAGCTGCGAATCCTGCTCTGCTAGCGCATGCGCCAGCATCAACTCTTGTAACGGCGCCAAGGCCCAGACGTCTTCGACATGTTTCATATGGGAATCGCCCCGTGCCGGTGGCACTAGGATAAGATTTCATCCTTCGCCTAAGAGCAGCTTCAACGCTTCAAGATCCGCCTGGTCGACGTCTGCTAGAGGGAAATCGGTCGGTGCTAACGCGCTTGCCTCGGCCGAGTTGCTCGTCGCCACAAGCACTTGCAGTTCACCCAAATAATCAGTTGCCAATTGTTCGATCGTTTCGGCCCGATGCAGCGCCCGGCTGTAATGCCACTCTAGATGAAGCTGTCCGTCGCTGACGTAGACGATGATCTCCCACAGATGCCGCCGCGCGGTGCAGGGGCTAACCGACGATCCCGTGGATTCCATCGCTGCGGCAAATAACGCCTCGCCTTGCAACGCGTTATCGAATTGCCCCAAGTAGTTGAAGCAGACCTCGCTCGAAGGCGCCGTGGCCATGCGATCGCGGACGACGGGATCGCTTGGCAGCCAACGCAGCATGCCGTAATCAAGGCCGCCATTGCGAACAGCTCGCAATTGTTCTTTGACGGCGCGGACACGTTCGCCCACGCGGGCATGTGCAGGCAGCCGGAGAGTTATCGGATAGAGCGAGGTGAACCAACCCACGGTGCGCGACAGATCCACGTCGTCGAACAGAACTTCGCGACCGTGCCCTTCCAGATTTAGCCGCACCGCGTCTTTGCCAACGAATCGGGCGATCGTCCCGGCCAGTGCCGTGACCAGCAATTCGTGCGGGCGTGCTCGATAGGCGTTGGGCGCCTCGCTCAGCAATTGCCTGGTCGTTTCGACGTCTAGCTGCCGAGCGACCGTCGCCAACGTGGCATAGACGTTATCTTCGCCGCTTGGTTCTCGCGGGATCTGCACGCACGGCTGCGCGTCAGAAAGCCAGGAAGGCAACACTTTCCGCATCTCTTCACTGTCGGCAAGTTCCACCAGCCGACGCGACCATTCAGCCAGCGACGTGGTCTTGGGCGCGAGAACCGGATCCGTATCGGCCTCGATTTGCTGGCACAGCGAGTTCAGATCAAATAGCAAAATGCGCCAACTCACCGCGTCGACTACCAGGTGGTGGATCACAAGCAGCAATCGCGCGGGGCGTTGCGGACCGAGATCAAAGTAGACGCATTGCACGACCGGCCCCCGCTCTAGATCCAACGTCCGCTGTGCACGAGCAGCTATCGACTCGATCTCTTGAAAGACGTCATCGTCGGGCGTGCCCGCTAGATCCACTCGTGACAGAACCGGGCGATCTTCCGGCGGCGCGATGTCTTGTTGCCATGCGCCCTCTGCGGATCGCGTGAATCGAGCCCGCAGGGCATCGTGATGAACAAGAAGCATTCGCACGGCCCGATCGATCGATTCGCTACGCACACTTCCCTTGACAGAAAGCATGATCGCCTGGTTGTTGAAGCTGTAATCGTCCGAGGCAAGAGCGAAGAATTCGTGCTGAATCGGCAGCAATGCCGCTGGCCCCACAACCGGGCCTTGCGGTGCGCATTTTGCAGGCGCCGACACGGCAACGCACGCTAACTGTGCGATCGTTTGGTTTTGAAAAAACTGTTTCGGGGTAATTTGCAGGCCGGCTGCGCCTGCACGGGCGATAACCTGAATGCTGCGAATGGAATCGCCGCCCAGTTCGAAGAAATTATCATGGACTCCCACGCACTCGAGGCCGAGGATTTCCTGCCAAATCTGCGCGAGCGTGCTCTCAATGCGGTCGCGCGGCTCGAGGAAAACGGCCTGGCCCTCGGTACGCTGCCAATTCGGCGTCGGCAGTGCCGACACGTCGACTTTGGCGCATGTCAGTCTCGGCAGCCGATCCATAACTATGATCGCGGCGGGCAGCATTGGTGCAGGAAGCCGCGCCGCGAGAAAAGCACGCAGGTCCTGATCGCTCAGCGCCGAGCCTGCCGCGCAACCCACATAGGCGGCCAGGCGTTTCGATTCGCCAGCGCCGTGAGCCACGACGATGGCCTCGCGCACCTGTTCGTGCAGTTGTAGCGCCGCCTCGATCTCGGCTGGCTCGATACGGTGACCACGTACCTTTACTTGTCGATCAATTCGACCAAGGAATTCCAGGTTCCCGTCCGGAAGGTAGCGCACCAGGTCTCCGCTGCGATACATTCGTGCGCCGCGGCGTGTCGCGAAGGGGTCGGCGAGAAACCGCTCGGCGGTGAGTTCCGCGCGCCGCAGATATCCACGCGCCACACCCGCGCCCCCGATATACAGCTCGCCCGCAACTCCCACAGGCACCGGCTGACGAAACTCGTCCAGCACATACAACCGCGTGTTGGCGATCGCACGACCGATTGGCAAAACGCTCGTCGAAGTAGCCGGCATTTCGCCGGTCCCGTCAAAAATGGTACTCGTAATCGTGGCTTCGGTAACGCCGTACGCGAACAAGAATCGGATCGACGTGCCGACCGCGGTGCGCCAACGTCTAAGTTGCTCTGCCGGCAAGATATCTCCTCCGGCGAGCACGGTTTTCAAATGCCGTGCGGGCGCTCTCCCTGAAATCGCGAGCTCGTCAACCAGCGACGACCAAACCGGCACGGGCAGATGAAGGATATTCACGCCTTGTTCGCGCGACCAATCCAGCAACACACGGCCCGACAACTCGGCAGGCGCGGGATGCAAGCACAAAGTGGCGCCACTGGCGAGCGTTGGGAATATCTCTTCGGCGGCAGCGTCGAAGCTGAGCGACAGATACTGCAACAAGCGATCGCCTGTTGTTAGTCCGTATTGTTCGACAAGTGCCTGCGCGTGATTTACTAAGCCACGGTGTTCGACCTCGACCCCCTTGGCCTGCCCGGTCGAGCCCGATGTGTAGATGACATAGGCCACGTTCAGCGGCCCGGCCGTAGTTTCGGACTGGGGCGCATCGCTCGCCGCCGTAATACGGGGCGCATCGACATCGAGCAGGATTGTACGATAAGGCCCAGGCGGAAGAGTTGCCGCCGTCTCGCTATCGGTGACCAGCAGCGAGACGCGTGCATCGTCGATCATTGCTGCGCGGCGCGACTCGGGATAGTGCGGGTCGATGGGCAGGAACGCCGCGCCGGATTTCAAGATTCCCAACAGCGTGGTGATCAACGCCGGCGAACGCTCCAAGCATACCCCGACGCAAGTGTCGACCTGAGCGCCTTGATCGATCAGGTATCGCGCCAGGCGATTACTCAAGCGATCGAGCTCACCGTAGGTCAGTTGCGACCCTTCACATAGCACGGCCACGGCATTGGGGGAGCGCCGCGCTTGCTCGGCGAACAATTCGTGAATGCACCGGTCGTGGGAAAAGGGCACTTCGGTGTCGTTCCACACTTCCAGCAGCATGTGCCGGTTGCGCGCCGTCAGAATTGGCAAATCAAATACGCAAACGTCCGAGTCGGCGACTGCCTCGCCGAGCAGCGTCTCGTAGGCACCGAGCATGCGCTCGATGGTCGCGGAATCAAATAAATCCGTGTTGTACACCAGCGACAAATCGAGCCGATCGGCATGTTCGTCCACATTCAGCGTCAGATCGAAATTCGACAATGGCGCGTGGTCAAACGTCGTGTCTGTGATCGTCAAACCCGCGATCTGCCGCGAGCGAACCGGGATGTTTTGCAGCACGAACATCACCTGCGCGAGTGGCGTGCGGCTCAGGTCGCGCGTGGGCTGCAAATCTTCCACTAACTGCGAGAAGGGCAGGTCCTGGTGGGCATAGGCCGAGAGCATCGTCGCGCGTAGCTGGGCTACGAACGTACGAAACGAAGGGTTTTCCTCTAAACGACCGCGAATCACCAGCGTGTTGGCAAAGAAACCGATCAACCGCTCTAACTCGGGGCGGCTGCGATTGGCAATCGGCGTGCCGACACAAACGTCGCGCTCTTGGCACAGGCGTGCCAAGAGCACCTGAAAGGCGGCCATCAGCACCATGCACAGCGTGGCGTTCTCTTCGGCCGCCAGGCCACGCAAGGCATGTAACAAACAACCGCCGACACGGCAGCGACGCACACCTCCACCATATGTTTGCATTGCGGGACGAGGGTGATCGAGTGGGAGGGCCAACGGGCCCGGCCGGTCGGCCAATTGCTCGCGCCAATAGCGCAAATGCCGCTCGCCGGCGAGGCCGTGCCCAGGGCCGCGCTGCCAGGCGGCGAAGTCGGCATATTGCAAGGGCAGCGGACGAAGTTGTGCCGGCTGCTTTAAAATGGCGGCTGCATAGAATGCCGCCACTTCGTCACGCAGTACTGCCATCGACCAACCGTCGCAAATGATATGGTGCAGCGTGAGCAACAGCACGTGCTCGTCGGCGGCCAGGCGAATCAAGGTCCCCCGCACGAGCGGACCGCGTTCGAGACAAAAGGGCGCGAGCGCCTCGGCGACCGTGATCTGGTCGAGCTGCTGTTGACGCGCCTCCGGCGTGCAAACGCTCAAGTCGATACGCGCGAGCCGAAAGTCACAGTCCGGGCTGACGACCTGTTGGGGCTGTCCGTCAACGGCGCGAAAAAGTGTCCGCAGCGCATCGTGCCGCACGATGACCGAGCGCAAGGCCGCTTCCAACAACTCGCCATCCAAGTCCCCTTGGATACGCGTGGCAATGGGGACGTTGTAGAAAGGATTATTCGGCTCCAGTTGGTCGAGAAACCACAATCGCTCTTGGGCAAATGACAGCGGAGCCGGTTCTTCGACTTTGCGCCGCGCGATCTGTGTCTGAGTCGCCTGCGTATCGTCGACCGGACCGCCTTGCAGCCGTTCGAAGAGCGCGCGCTTGGCCGGCGAGAGCGCGGCAAGACGCTCGACTGATAATTCCGTCGAGAGATTGCAGTGTCCTGACATGAGAGGCGGGTATGCGGAGTCTGCTTCGGGGTGGTCCCAATCGCGCGGGCCGTTTCTAGTGCTGGGTTACGCCGGCCGTATCACCATTGCTTGAGGGGACGGTCAACGAGTAGTAACTGGCATGCGACTTGGGTGTGGTCGATGGGCGCGGCGCGGCGACGTTCGGAACCGGGCCCCCGGCGAGCAGCGCCTCGGCATCCTCATCGGATACGGTATCCAAATAATCCAATAACGCCGCATCCGCCGACCGCCGTTGTACTGCTTGTGTGGTATGTGCGGTGATCATTTCAGCAAGGGCCGCCACGGTCGGCCGATCGAACAAATCTCGCAACGGAATTTCGGCGCCGAGCTGATCGGCCAATCGCGTCATCAATTGGGTTGCCAACAGACTGCTGCCCCCCAGGTCGAAGAAGCTGTCAAAGATGCCGACCTGTTCGATGTCCAAAATCTCGGCCCACATGCCCGCCAGGTGCGATTCGAGTTCGTTTCGCGGCGCGACGTAGGTCTCCAGTCCGGGCCGCGCGCACGGGGTTTGCCAGGTGTGCAGCACTTCCAACTCGCCGCTTAGATATTGCTGCCGGCAGGCATGACGTTGGATCTTGCCGCTAGTGGTCTTGGGGATCGTCCCTTGCCGCACCAGCACCACGGCGTCGACCGCCAGATCGTGCGCTTCGAGGATCGCCCCCCCGATGGCTCGCGACACTTCGTCGAGATCCGCCTTCTTGGGACGGGTGATTTCTTGGACCAGAATCAATTGCTCGCGTCCGCCTTCGTCGATCGAAAACGCCGCCGAACCGCGCGGCTTAATTGCCTCGTGGCAGTTCTCGATCGATTGCTCGATGTCCTGCGGGTGAAAGTTACGGCCGCGGATAATAATCAAGTCTTTAAAGCGTCCGCTGATGAACAGTTCGCCGTTGTCGATAAAGCCCAAGTCGCCGGTGCGCAAGAAAGGCCCTTCGCCTGTCGCGGTGACGGCCTGGAATCGGGTGCGCGATTCTTCAGCCTGGCCCCAATAGCCGCCAGCCACGTTGGGCCCGGCAATCCAGATCTCGCCGACGTCGCCCGGTCCGAGCGGCGCCCGAGTCTGCGGATCAACAATCGCCAGGCGCAGGTTCGCCGGCGGGCGCCCGCAACTAACCAGCGACCGTGCGTGCGCTCCGGCCTTGGCAATCGCCACGGCACGATTCTGCGTTAGTGCAGCGGCGTCGTAATTGACGACTCTCGGCCCCGTGTCTCTTGGCGAGGCGCTGACGAGCAACGTCGCTTCGGCCATGCCGTAGCAGGGGCAGAAGATTTCCCGACGAATGCCGCACTCGCCGAACGCTTCGACAAAACGCTCGATCGTTGCCCGGCGCACCGGCTCGGCGCCGGAAAGGGCCAAGCGAACGCTGCCGAGATCCAGGTCGCGACGATCTTCCGCTTTGATCTTGCGCACGCACAGGTCATAAGCGAAATCGGGCGCGGCCAACGTCGTGGCGCGATACGCGGCCACGGCTTGTAGCCACCGCAGCGGTTGCTGAAAAAACGCCAGCGGAGAGAGCATCACATTCCGTCGGCCGCTGTACCAGCACTGGAAAATTCCACCGACCAGTCCCATGTCGTGATAGGCTGGCAGCCACGTGCAGACGATGGCGTTCTCTAGATCGATCATCTGCTCCATCTGCGCCATGTTCGCCAGCACATTGCCGTGGCGCACCAGGACCCCCTTGGGCGTACCGGTCGATCCGGAGGTGTATTGCAAGAAGGCCGGCGTGTCGCGATCCAACGTTGGCGCCGCCCATGCATCGGCCAGGGAAAGTTCGATCGTATCGCTGGGCAACAATTGTCCCAGGCCCGGAATGGCGCCCAACATCGCGCCGGCCCACGCCAGGTCGGCGGCCGTCCCCAATAACACCGACGCTTGGGCGTCGCTGACGATGGCTTCTAAGCGCGGCAGGGTGCGGGCCGCACGCAATGGGTCGGGCGGAAACACGGGGATCGCCACTACGCCGGCATACAGGCAGCCGGCCAAGGCGGCGATGTAATCCAATCCGGAATCGTACATCAACAGCGCGCGATCGCCGGGGCGGCAGGTCTGTTGCAGACGTGCCGCGATTGCCCGAGCGCGCTCGTCGAGCTGGGAATAGGTACGGTCTTCGGGGGCCGTAACTTCTCCGCCGGGTAAAAACGTAAACGCGACCCGATCGGAGTTCTCGGCCGCGCGGCGGCGAAATACCTCGACCAGGCTACGGGCCTGCAATCCGGCGGCGCCGGCCCCTTGCATCGGAAAGCAATTGTCTGGGCTCACGTTGGTCAATCCGGAGGTTGGCGTGTCAGTAAACATCAGGGTGGCTTCTGGCGGGTCAGACTGGCGGTTCAGATTTCTCCCAGTCATTTTACCCCTGCTGCCGCAGCGCGACAGTCGGCAGCAACTGGGCGGCGCGGTAAGCGGGGTAGATTGCCCCCAGGATTCCAATGAGCAGCGCGATAAAGATACCTTGCGCGATGACAGGCGCGGCGACATGTCCGCTAATTAATCCGGCGGCAGCCGGCGCGCGGCTTAGCACTTGCATTATCAAGAGTGCAACAAGTGTGCCAAGAATCCCGCCCCCCAGGCTTAGCAGACTCGACTCGATCAGGATCATGCGAACGATGCGGCTGCGGCGCCAGCCGATGGCGCGGAGGATGCCGATTTCGCTGGTCCGCTCGAACACCGAAATGATCATCGTGTTGAGCATGCCGATCGCGCCGATTACCAGTGCGATGGCGGAAATGCTCCAGGCCAGGGCCGAAGCGATTTGTATTTTTGAGTCGGTCGCCACGTAGCTTTCGGTGGCCATTGCCGAGACGCCCACGTCCAACGCCTGGATCGCGACCACTACCTTGTCGACAGCGGCCGTGTCCGCGTCGCGGTCGACGGTCACGTTGAAGGCCGTGACCTGGTTTGTTTGATCCAGCATCCGCTGCAGCTCGGCGAGCGGGACGATCATCGCGCCATTGTCGAAGATGTTGCCCCCGTCGTAGATACCGACGATGCGGCAGCGTTCGTTGTCGTAGATCTCTAGTTCATCGCCGACATGTTTGCCCAGATTGGCAGCCAGGATTTGCCCGAGCATGACGACGTGCGGCTCATCGGCCGCGAACCATTGACCAGCGGCCAATTGCCGCTCGTGCTTCATGCGCTCGGTCGGTTCCAGGCCCTGCACCACTACGCCGACGGGTCCGAGAGCCTCTAACG
>DASXEJ010000015.1 GCA_036490175.1 Pirellulales bacterium
CCCAGCAATCGGGCCGCGGCGCTGCGCGTCAGCCCCGCGTCCAGCAGCTCGCAGAATTCTTCCTGCCTGAGCACCGTCAACTTGGCCGGCCGGCCACGTTTTGTCATGCCAGAATGCCTGCGAGAAACCTGCGACAGATGCGCCATGCGTCCGGGGCGCCGACAAAGTCCTGCCCTCGCCACGTTCCAGGGCCAGCACGCGCGTCCATCTTACCGGCCCGCCTGGCCTGATTTCGAGACACGGTTGCCGCGATTCCCTCGGTTTACGACTGACCGCGGCTCCGGCAACAATATCTTTCGGCCCGTTTATTCGTGCAACGATTTCTCAACACGCTTGCACGCTCGCACGTCGTTGCGGCGGATCTTGGGAGCTTGGGACATCGACGGCATTTTACTGCGCCAGGTTACTGCTTGCCTGGCACTGATAGAATGATAGCGCGTCTTCGGTGGTGGGGGCAGGTCACTTGTGACATGGAAGCTATTTCTAATACGCCGGTGGCCCGTGGTTCAGGTGCGTGTAAAATCAGGGAATGGTCAATAATCCGCCGCAGTTCACGATTGGCCGAATGCTGCATGCCACTACATGGTTAGCCTTGGCGGGAGCAATCGTCGCCTATGCGTTGCATTCCAACGTACAAGACCAAGTCACACCTTTGGCCGCAGGCGTTACCGCCGCCTCTATTGCGATCGGCGCGTTTGGCGGGCGCACGTGGTTCGCTGTACTCTTTGCGCCGGTAACATTTTTTCTTGCCATCTTTGCTTTAATGTTCACTGCGTACATGGGCTGATCTGGCGGCGGGTCGTAGAGCCAGTAGACATGCGACCCGTTGTTCCGATCATCGGCGTCAAGATTCAAGCGACGACCCAAGGAACCATCGGTTCCACTCACCAGGCGTCACCATGCTTGCAGGTGTTGGAACCAGCGGTAGCGGGTCTTGGGAACCTGGGGAATGGTAGACGTCAGTCAGACGGGCCATGCCACCAAATCAGAACAAATGGTTGACCTATCATCCCGGCAAGCCCAAAGGCAGCTAGCGCGAGTTTCTGCCAACCCGTAAACCAGAACGCTGCAATTAGGAAAGGCGTCCACGGCAGCAGGTAGAAAGTTATCACCGCAAGGATTAGGACGGCGCATCGAACTACGTCAGGCATCATGCCTCCGAACTAATACCAGCGGCGACGGGTGTGGGGGCCCTGGGGCATGCAAACTATTGCATCGCTCACCGGCATATCGAATTCAGGAACCAATTATTCGTTGGCTCACTGGAGCCACGGTGCTTGCGAGCGTTGGGGACCCGCGGCGGCGGGTCTTATGAGCTGGGATCATTGAAGCACCATTAGTGCTCATTTCGCACTTGATACGATCCGGGCCTTTAGCGTGCCTTCCCGCAACGACTGGCCCACCACGCTTACGATGCGCGCGGTAAGCTCGTCTACTTCTTCGGTCACGACTTCACCGCTCTCCGCCCTAAGCCCATTCTTGGGAAAGTCGAATGGTGGAATCGCTCCCTGTCGTACAACAACCGCGCTGTCCGCAGGTTCAATCACCAGCAATCGTCCGGCACTAAGGTCAAGGTCGACACCTGCAACATTTAGGGTTTCTTTGTCGCCGGCTCCCTTCGCTTGGTTATTGACGATGATGGAGTAAACGACTGGGCAGTCGTGATTGCCAAGTTTGAACGATTCCTTGATGTCACCTCGCTCATCGCGGACGCGCGTCTCGTACGAAATGCTGTCAGTATCATCCGAGTATTTGTGGATTACGTAACAAAAGAACGCAAACCGAGTCTCGCGCGCCGTTTGCAGGCAGGCGTAGCTCGTTCCTGGCGAGACGTTCTCCTCAAAAGCCGTGTCGAGAACAAGCCGGAGGGTCGAATTATTACCGCTGGTACTGGTTCGCGGAGGGAAGAAAGACCCACTTGCGCTGATACCGGAGGCGCGCTGCAGCTGAGCGCATGCACGGTTGCAATTCATGCCAACCACACCACAAATCACGATCATAATGAAAAGCACGCCCTGCATTCTTCGCGTGAGCACGCGGGAGTGTTTTAGCGCGTTCATTTCGATGAACTCCACTGGATGAGGAACATCTTCCCTAGCCCATATTCGAACCAGCGGCGGCGGGTGGATTGATCTGCCATGGCGCCATCATACCGCGCCGGAACATGGATGGCGTCGCGTGAAGTGGGCAGCGATCCACATCGCTGCTAAGAACCCTATCTTCACTTGCGCCGGCGGTAAAGAGCGTGGCTACGACGCCGATAAAAAGATCACCTGTCGCCTGCCCTGGTTGATAGCCGCTACCGGTATCACGGGCGTGAAGGGACTGCGTTCACGATGCCGCATTCAGCTCTTGTCGGCTACTGTTCACGGTTCACAGCGTTTTCAAATACTCGATCACGGCCTGCTTTTCGGCTTCGTTGAATTCTTCAGGGAATGTGTGCCCCTGCGAGCTCTTGCCGAACAGGCGGGTGTCGAAGTAGCGGCGCTTCTGCTTCGGATCGGTGGTTCCGGCGGGCAGGCCGTCCATGGTTGTCACTTCGAGTCCGACCTTGTCGGCGTCGTAGCCGTCTTCGCTGCGCTGCCAAACCACCGGCCGATTGTCGGCGTGAAATAAGTGCCATAGCGTCGGCACCGCGCCGTTGTGCAAGTAAGGGGCCGAAGCCCAGATGCCATCCAGCGGCGGGGCCACGTATCCGCCCGGATCGGGAATGACCTTTTTATCGTCGAGTTGGCCGAACCAGCTCAGCTCGTACCCAGCGCGCTGGATCGGCGACAGGGCATCCAGTCGCACGCGATCTGTGCCTACTTCGTCGATCGGCACGAGCTTGTTCGGATAGGTCCACTTCTCGCCATACGTGCCGTGGCAGCGGCTGCACGTCTGCTCGAATAGCACGCGTCCCTGGCTTGCCAGGTCTTGATTGACAGGCCAAGGGTATTTCGGCGGCTCCAGCGATTCGATCCAGGCGTACAGATCCTTGAAATCGTCTTCCCAGGCCTGGAACTTGGCGGCATCGTTCTGCGGCACCAACAAGAATTGCATCAGTGCCCTATGACTTTTTGGCGCGAAGCCATCTATGTACAGATACGTCTTCTTCTTGACGTTCCACCACGGCGGCGCATCCATATCGTGGTGGACAAACTCCGGAGCGGCGTCCGGCACGCGCATGTTCAGGTTTTCGTCGCGCAGAAAGCCCAGCGCGACGCCGAACATCACGGCGTTGGTCGTGCCATTGGAATTGCCCATGGGAAAGGGAGCCGTGGCTAGCTCGATGGCCGACAGCTTCCCCTGTTTGACCTTCAGCGAACGGACTTCATCGGTAAAAGTTTGCATCGCGAAGTGCGAATTGGGCAAGCCGGGAATCGCACGCCCCAAAACCTTGCCGCCATGACACGCCAGGCAGTTGATCGACCAGCCGCCGTGACCGGCGTCGACGTATTGCATCGGCACGGGGCCGGCATGATCGGGGGACGCAGTCAGCCCGTACCGCGAGAACGCCATGTGGCGGCGTTCTTCCACGGTTGCCTTGGCGGCCTGGCTGCGGAGTGGTTCTTCCCAGAGGCGCCACAGGTTGTCGAAGACTTCCTGATCGTGGGCGACCGGAATATAGGCCTTTGTCGTCAGGAACTGATAGCCGCGCTGCGCCGCGGTTTCGGCCGCGCTGTCGCTGGCATCGGCTGCCGCGGCCGGGCCGGGGCCTAGCAGGAAGATCGCCACCAAAGCTGGGCTAATTGCGGTCAGAAAAGCTGCCACCCGCCGCGTGGCAAGGCGACAAACTCGGGTCGTCGGCACGAGTGAAGCGCGCGGCATAAACTCCTCCGCACTACGGAATCGAACGAGAAATGTCAGGCCATCGCCCGCTTGGGCCCGAGTAAACCGATTCTACTAGGTTCGGTTCAAATAGCGAGATGAATTGCGCGCAAACTATTTTTGAGAGCCGCCCTGCATGGGTGGGGCTATCGGCCGCCTATTCGGTCGCGAGGCCTGCCGGTAGAGTGACGCACCAGTGCCGAGGCGATCGGCAACCGGTCGAAGATGCGCCAGCACAGCATTAATCGCGGCCGCCAAGTATTTTGGCTCCGCCACCGTGCTGGCCACTACGCGAGATTCACGATGACGTTCGACACTATCTTGTTGTGCCTTGCGGCCGCCGCTGCTGGCGCCATTAATGCGGTGGCCGGCGGTGGCACCTTGCTGACCTTTCCGGCGCTTTTCGCCGTGTTGGGCACGTCGGGCGAGGCTGCCCGGTTGGCCAACTGCACCAGCACCGTGGCCCTGTTGCCGGGGGCCTTTGCCGCCGCTTGGGGCTATCGCCGCGAGGTGGCGATGTCGCGGCAGTGGCTTGCATGGCTCACGATTCCGAGCCTGTTAGGGGGCATCCTCGGCTCGTTGCTATTGACCGAGCTATCGCCCGATATGTTCAAACAACTCGTGCCGTGGCTGATTCTGACCGCGGCGATGCTCTTTGCGCTGCAGCCGCAGGTGGCACGTTGGACGGGCATTGGTCAGGCTCACGGCGTTCCCAGCCGGGCGGCGATCGCGGGCATCGTGTTCTTTCAATTCCTGGTGGCGATATACGGCGGCTATTTTGGTGCCGGTATCGGCATTCTCATGTTGTCGGCCCTGGCCATGATGGGGCTGTCCGACATTCACGTGATGAATGGTCTGAAGACAGTGCTCAACGCGCTGATCAACGGCGTGTCGGTCGTGTGGTTCGTCTATCGCGGCGACGTTGATTGGCACTACGCCAGCATCATGGCCGTGGCGGCCATCGTGGGCGGTTACTGTGGCGCGAGCGTCTCGCGCCGCCTGGACAAGAACATGGTCCGCAAAGTGGTCGTCGTGATTGGTTTCGGACTAGCGGCCTGGGAGTTCTATCAGGTGACGCGGTAAGCAGTAATCAGTAATGGCGAATGGCACTAGGTTAAGGAGTTTTGTCCTTTGACCTTAAAGGGCAGCTATGCGTGGCGAGAGCCGCTTTCGCGCGAAATGCCGCTGAAACTTCGTCGATGTCCTGCCTAGACACGGATTCTCCGCACTCTCGGCAGCGATTCGTGGCCTCGAACTTGTTTCCCAAGCGTCTCACTGAAATCTGGTAGGACCGTCCGTTGTGGTCGTATGACTCGGACATCCATTTCTCCTCAAATTTAGCGATGCCTAGCTAAGAACGCGTCTTCAAATTGCCTGAAACAATAAAAAGCGTTACGACCCCGCCCTCTTGTTTCTCAAGTCAAGGAAGACGGAGCCGCAACGATGTGCGCGAATTATCCCAGCGACCTGACGGACGAGCGATGGCGACTGATTCGACCGCTGCTGCCGAAGCGCAAGAAGCGTGGTCGGCCGCCGATCGA
>DASXEJ010000016.1 GCA_036490175.1 Pirellulales bacterium
CCCAGCAATCGGGCCGCGGCGCTGCGCGTCAGCCCCGCGTCCAGCAGCTCGCAGAATTCTTCCTGCCTGAGCACCGTCAACTTGGCCGGCCGGCCACGTTTTGTCATGCCAGAATGCCTGCGAGAAACCTGCGACAGATGCACCATGCGTCCGGGGCGCCGACAAAGTCCTGCCCTCGCCACGTTCCAGGGCCAGCACGCGCGTCCATTTTACCGGCCCACCTGGCCTGATTTCGAGACACGGTAGCGGGTGATATACGAGGTCTCACGAACGACACCGGCGGCCCAGAGCGAGCGGCGGGTTTGGTTGCCGCGGACCAGGCTGCGCTGCACTCCGCGGCCAATAAAAGCCGCCAAAAAAACCTGCCCCTCGCCAAGCCGGCTCGGTCCGATGCCGGACGGCTCGCCCAGCCGGCGGTATTAAAGCGGGCGCGAACGCTGACAGCATTCCTTTGTTGTGCAGAGACTTACGACGTTCATCGCGGCGTCCGCCTGACGGTTTCTGGAAATCTCGCTTCTCTTTCCTGGATCCTCTGTAACATTCGCCGCGCTTCTTCGCTTCGATAGGTGTGGACGAGTGAACCCACTCAAAAAAAGACCCAGAAACCTACAAGTGCAAGGAAACGTGTCATGTTGATCAATCTTCGCAATGCGGTGTTGTGCCTGGTGGCCGGTTCGATGTTCGCGGCGACTGCCAAGGCGGGGCATTTCGGATCGATGGCTAAACTCGGCGGTGGCGGTGGTGGGTTTGCGTCCGCCGCCAAGGGGATGAGCAAATTCCAGAAGCCCCAGGGCGGAGCCGGCGCATTCCAGGGACTGTCCCAGCGATCGAATGGCAAGGGGATGCTCAATTCGTTCAACCAAGGGCAGCAGAGCCAGGGCAACCTGTCGAAGTCGTTCGGCAATAACAATAACAACGTGTTGACCAATGCCAAGAACGGCAACTCACAGTTCGGCAACCAAGGCCTCTTCCAGAACGCCTCGGCCAACAAGATGACCTCGGGCAGCGCATCGCAGGGGGGCTCGCAGTCGCTCTTCAACAAGCTGAATCAGAACAATGGCGCGGCGACGTCGGCCAACGGCATGGGAAATGGCATGAACAATGCCACGGCCAACGCCACGGGCAGCTCGCATCAGTCGTTCATGGACAAGCTCAATCAGCAACAGGGCAAGAAGGGGCAAGCGACCTCGACCACTGCCCAGAACGGCACAGGAACAACCGCGACGGGCATGAACAGCACGACGGGCGCCAGCGGCACGCAAACGGCCAAGAATACCAGGGATCTCAACATCGACACTACTCAGGCGCAGGCCACGATGAACCAGATGCAAAGCCAGATCAACGCTGGGATCCAGCAACAAGCTCAAGCCCAAGCTGGTAACGCAGCGGGGGCTGCTGGTGCCGCCACCGGAACAGCCACACCGATCGGCACCGGAATGGGTGCGGGCACAGCAACCGGCGCTGCAATGGGCGCGGGTATGCCAACCGGCACCGCAATGGGAACGGCGGCCACCGGCGCAGCAACGGCCACCGGCATGGGCGGTGGCAACGGTGGCGGGTTCGGTGGAGGCAACGGGGGCGGATTTGGTGGCGGCAACGGTGGCTTTAACAACTTTAATAGTGGTGGCGGCATCCTGCCAACTGTGATCGGAGCACTCGCCAGCAGCGGCGGTGGCTTCGGTGGCGGTTTCGGGGGAGGCAGCGGTGGTGGCTACTACGACGCCGGCTATGCGGCTCCGGCCTACTCGGCTCCGCAGTATGTCGAACCGGCTCCTCAGTACACGCAGGCACCGGCTCCGCAATATGTGCAAGCTCCCGCTCCGCAATCGGCTCCGGCTCAGTTCACGCCGGTCTCGAACGTCGCGGCGGTCGGCAGCCCGCTGATCTACTCCGTGCAGCCGCTGCAAGGTGCCGACGGCCAGGTTCTGGTACACGGAGCAGGATTCGGCAGTGACACGGGCCGCCTGGTGTTGGACGTCAACGGAGTGCAAATCGTGCTCGATGCGACCGCCTGGACGCCCAACGCGATCATCGCCAAGGTGCCCACGCTGAACATCGCCGGCGACGCCTCGGTACACTTCACCGCGTTGCGATCCGATGGTGCCAGCAGCCAGTCGTTCGATCCCTCGGCTCCCACAGTCGTGGCCAGCCGATAGTTGTAACTGCCAGCGATCAAGGCGGCCAAAACCTGAAAAGCCCGCGAGTAACCCTCGCGGGCTTTTTTGTTTTTCTGCGGCCACCCAGTCGTCTCTTTCGGCAGAGCGCTGCAACGCGGGTACTGGTGAACCAGCGTGTGGGAAAAAAGAAGTCTGGAGTGGGGTTTGACGGGCCGCCAGTCACGTTAATCCCCGAGCAGGTGCGAATTGCCTGGTTCCGCGAGAACATCGGTGAAAATCCGCAGCACTACCTTCTTGGCGAAATCTATTGAGCAAGGCTTGACTCGGCAAAATTCCTCAGCTGCATCGCGCATGCGCGTCTCCAGGATCAGTTGCCGAATCGTCGCTAAGGTCTCTGGGGGCATCTCCGGTATCTTCATGCCCCCATGATACCAGGCCGGCGTGGCTAACTGCTACGCTGCTGCCCGCTCGATTTATTCTTTGATTGTCCAAGCCTTGTCGGCCAGACCGCTGGCCATTACTGGGGGCGCACCCTTGAAGGCTTCGTGCTTGCGTCCGAAGTTGTACCACGCCACGAAGATGGTTTGCATGGCCGCGGGCGGCACTGTCCCGCTAAACGCATACATGCGGAATCGGCCGGGAGTTAGGGGGCAGGTGATTCGGGCACGGGCTTTGTGGACAGTTCGCTTCGCTGGTGGTCGCTGGTCATGGATAGGTTTCCATATGAGGGCCGCCTAGCCAGACCAAGGTCCAAGCCAATGCGGCATAGGCCACAAATCCGAGGTCTCCGATGACCAATACGGCGAGCGATCCAAAAAACAGCACTCGCATTACGAATAGCTGCGCCCGCGTCGGCGGAGGTAATGGTCGAGCCATCTTCGGATTCTACCGCGAATGGCGATGCCTTTGCCGGAAATCTCAGATTCAAAGTAAACCGCTACCATCCGGGCGCTTTCTTTGACGCCCTTGCGGGTCGGGCCTAGTATGGGGTCTGGTCGGGCCAGATAGCTGCGACCAGTGGTAAGTGGGCAGCCGAGTTTTGCGCCTGCCATTCTGCGGCGCAGCGGGCAGTTTCCCTGCTACAGTTTTGCGAGCGTTTCAAGACACCCCGAGCGACAACCATCATGCTGCACCGTCTTTTTCCCGCGGCCTTTCTCATCGTGACTTGCGTCGTGGCCACGTCGACACTGTCGCGAGCCGGCCAACTGTCGTTCAACATCGATCCGGCGCAAAGTCATATCACGCTCACGCTGGAAACCGCCGACGGTACTCAAATCATCTCTTCGCCGCAAACGCCCGGCAGCGACACCACCAGTTTGTCGGGTACGCTCAACGCCGACGTGACGGCCAGCACAATTCAATTCCTGACGACCGATAATTTGCAGTTTGGTTTGCAAGCCGTGTCGCAATCGCCATTGATCGACGGCACGACCGGCTCGTCGCCGGCGCAATATGGTCTGAACGTCGACATCGCCGGTGTCGGGGGCGGAGTGGTTGCCGCGCGCAATTATGTGGCAGACGTCACGAGTGGCGTGATTCCTGTGTCTGCCGGCGCCTTCGACGCGACAAAGCTGGTCCTGACGCTGACGCCGGGCAGCATCTCGTCGTACAATCTCACCTTTTTCGGTTCGACGGCCGCTGGGTTTTTTACCGGCTCGAACCCCGGCAACAATGCGCTCTCGAATGGCACGCTCACCCAAGTCGGCGGGCTGGAGACACTGACGGCCTCGGTGTCGGTCGTGGCCCCCACGACAGTCGAAGGCGTTACCTTTCTTGGAGTCTTCACAGGCCAGATCGTGGCCACGGCCACCGTGCCCGAGCCGGCGAGTGTGCTGCTGGCGGGGCTGGCCGTTGGCACACTATGGCTGTTCAGACGGCGCGGCGTGTGACGCAGGCTGACGAGAGTCCCGCAGGCACGCGATCTCTCTGCCGGACGATCTTTTGCCATGGCAGGCGCGAGGCCAACTCCCTTTCACAATGGCAATGAGTATTAAGATGCAACGATTCTTGCTGATAACTTGCCTGTCGCTCGTGTGCGCGGGCGTGACGACTTCGATGGCGCAGGCCGGCCAGCTCACATTCAACATCGATCCCGCGCAGAGTCATCTCACGCTAACGCTCGAAACCGAAGATGGCACGCCGGTTTCGTTCGCCCAGACGCCGGGGAGCGATACCACCAGCCTGTCGGGCACGCTGCACGTCGACTTGACGGCCAGCACGATCCAGTTTCTGCCCACGGGCGACACTCAGTTTGCGCTTCAATCCGTGCCGCAATCGCCGCTGGGGGACGGATCGGCGGGATCCGCGCCGGCGCAATACGGCTTAAGCATTTCCGTACCCGGCGCTATCACGGGCGTCGTGGCGGGACGCAGCTACGTCGGCGATGCCACCAGTGGTGTGATTCCATTAGCCGGCGGCGCCTACGATGCCAGCCAGTTGACCCTCGGCTTGCTCAGCGGCATTACGGGTTACAACCTGCTGGTACTGGGTTCGCCGGCAGTCGGTAGCTTCAACACCAACTTTCCGGCGCCGAATTCCTTGACCGGCGGGACTTTTACCGAATCGGCGGGAGTGTATACGATCACGGCGCCGATCCTGGCCTCGGGCTTGTCGACTGTTGACGGCGTCACGCTGGTTGACGTTTTCTCGGGCCAGGTCGTGGCCACGGCCACCGTGCCCGAGCCGGCGAGCATGCTGCTGGCGGCGATCGGCGTGGCGATGCTCTTCTGTTGCCGACGTCGGCGCGTTTGATTCGGAAGCTCGCCAACCAGTCACCGTACGCGCAAAATATTCCGTTGGTGAAATCTCAACTGGCGAGGAACTTGATGCCACGACTGACGCTTGCCATCCCATTGGCGCTGGTGTGCCTGGCGGCCGTTCCGACTCTATCGCGAGCCGGCCAGCTCACGTTCAACCTCGATCCCGCGCAAAGTCGCATTACGCTGTCGATCGAATCTTCAGACGGAACGCTCCTTAGTTCGGCACAGACGCCGAATAGCGACATCACGAGCTTGTCGGGAACATTCAATGCGGACGTGACGGCCAGCACGATTCAATTTCTGTCGACGAGTAATGCGCAGTTCGCCCTGCAAAACACGCCGCAGTCTCCGCTGGCCAGCGGGGCGAGCGGTTCGTCGCTGGCGCAGTACGGCTTGAACCTGGCGATCAACGGCGTGGGGGGCGGAGTGGTCGCTGCCCGCAATTATGTCGGTGACGCGACCAGCGGCGTGCTTCCGCTCACCGGCGGCGCGTTCGACGGGAGCCAAGTTAATCTGAATCTGGCGACCGGCACTACCTCGTATAACCTCACGCTGTTGGGCTCGCCGGTCGTGGGCATGATCGACACGAACGTTGCTATGGCCAACACGCTTTCAGGTGGGACGCTCGCCGCCGTGGGCGGAGTGTACACGCTGCACCTGCCCGTGCTGGTCCCGGATCCTCTTGTGTTCAATGGCGTGCCGCTGGTGTTCGTTTATTCGGGCGAGCTTGTCGGAACGGCCACCGTGCCCGAGCCGGCGAGCGTGCTGCTGGCGGGGCTGGGCCTGGCGATGCTTTTTGGGTTCCGGCGGCGCGGTTTCTGACCGCGGGCGCCACGCTATAATTGTCGGTATGAATCAGACCTCGTCCGAACCTGCCGGCCGGTCTCCGTTGAGACTGGGAATCGTCTTCGTCGTGATGGCGGCCTTGGCGTTAATGGTCGCCTGGGCTGGCTACAGCATGCGCTGGATTCAACAGCGCCACGAGGTCATCGGCTGGGGCAACGAACTGCATTTCAACGACCTACAGCCGCACGTCATCCTGTATCCGCGCGTGATACTCAGCGAACAAGACAAGGCACCCAGACGACGCGGCAAAACCAATTCCGCGCCCGGCTGGCTGTGGCTCTTTGGCGAACGAGGGTATGGCGAGATTCTTATTAATTTCCAACGATACGGCGGCGTTACCGAGCGCGATATGACGCCCACGGAAGACGCCGAGCTAGACCGCATCCGCCAATTGTTTCCCGAGGCGAAGGTGACGGGGATAGGGACCTAACGGCAACTGGCCTACCTTGGGCGCAGCGGCGTACCTACGGACGGGGCGTGCAACTTGTCCCCGCCAGTAAAGGCCGAGTTAGGAAACGGCACATGTCGGCAGCACCCAAGCACACCCGCCGCCGCATGTATCAGTTTGGGCTGCGGACGATGTTCGCAATAATCGCCATCGCCGCTGCGGTCTTGGCGATGTGGCGTCAGGATGCCGTGCTTACCGGAGTCGCCGTATTGCTGCTGACAGCGGCAGTGGTCGAAGGCCCGATCGGCAGCGCCCCGCCGCCACGCCCGTAATCTGGCCCGCCCAGCCCCCTTTGAGCTTTTCGGCGGTTTTCCTATACTGGCCGGTTTGATTCTGGGCGAATTTTTGCCCCTGTGGGCCCCATGCGTGTCTCGGGCTGCCCTGGGCCATGGCCGGCGTTCCCGTCGGGCCGTGTTGTCGTAGCGGGTCGGGCGATCCTCAGCGATCGACGCTCTCGCGCATTTGGTAAAGGTTGCGGTGATGGCTGATCTGATTGGCGTACATGGTGGTTTGAAGGAGCCGGTCAATCGTGTGGTGCCGGCCGAGCAATTGGACTCGTTCAAGGCCGCGGCGGCCAAGCTGGTCAAGGTGCCCGTCTCGGACGCCGACCTGTCGACCGTCTATCGCTTTGGCGATGGCGCGCTGAGCCCGCTGGTGGGCCCGATGGATTCCGCCACCTTCGACCAGGTGCTCGACAAGGGCTTTATCATCCACGAGGGAGAGAAGTACGCCTGGACGATTCCGCTGTCGCTCCCCATCACCAGCGAGCTAGCTGCCAAGCTTTCCACCGGGCAGCAAGTGGCCCTGACCAACTCGGCCGGCGAAATCGTCGGCACGCTCGATATCACGGACGTCTTCGAGTGGAACAAGGCCAAGTATCTGAAGAGCGTCTACCTTACGGACCGCACCGACCATCCGGGCGGCGACATGGTGCTGAAAGGGGACGCCGACAAGACGCACTTGCTGGGCGGTACGATCCACGTCCTGCCGCAGCCGAAGAATCCTAAGTTCGGCAAGTACGTGCTCAGCCCGCGCGACGTGCGGGCGCTGCTGGCCAAGAAGGGTTGGAATCGCGTGGTGGCTTTTCAGACGCGCAATCCGCTGCACCGGGCACACGAGTATGCTCTGGTGTACGGGCTTGAGACATTGCTGCGTGAAGGGCACAACGCCGGGGCCTGCCTCAACCCATTGATCGGCGAGACCAAAGGAGACGACGTGCCGGCCGATGTGCGGATGCTGACCTATGAAGCGCTGATCGACAAGCGATCCTTGGGCGAAGGGGATAGCGATCGCGACCTGTGGGGTCCGCGAGCCGAAAGCGTGGCGGATCGTGTGATCCTGCTAGGCCTGGACATCAAGATGTTCTACGGCGGTCCGAAGGAAGCCGTGATGCACAGCATCTATCGGCAGAACTACGGCTTCACCGATATCGTGATCGGCCGCAAGCATGCCGATGCCCCGTACCAGGACGGTTCGCCGATCTGGGGCGATTTCGACGCTCAGGAAATCTTCGACCGGCTCGGCGGCGATCTGCGGATCAAGCCACTGAAGGTGGGCTTTGCCGCCTACTACGATTCGTCCGGACGCGTGGACCTGATGGAAAAGCACCCCGACGAGAAGCCGGTCTTCATCTCGGGCAAGGACGTCCGCAAGACGCTGCTCGAAGGGAAGACGGTCGACCCGCGCATTATGCGCGAAAGCACGTCGAAGATCCTGGCCGCCGCGATGTCGGCGACGAAGTAAAGTCGCACGCCGCAATAACAAGCACGCGGCGATCGCAAGACGATTTATCAACGATCAAACCCACTCTCCGCGGGGAGTGGGTTTCTTATGCGCTGGGCGTGACGTTGACGGAACCGTTTTGCCCTCACGCGTTCGTTGTAGGCCCTTGCAGGTGACGTATGCTTGCCGCGCAATTGGCCCCACCGCGACTGCTCGGGCTTGGACGAGTCGCGCCGTTGGTTGCGCGCCTTGGGCTGGACGAGCAGGCTAATCGCGTTGCCGCTTGGCGGCCATCGGTAACTCGATTGTTGGGGAATGCGTAGACCCTCTCCCAAAAAGGGAGAGGGGTTTTTGTGCATCCACGGATGGTGTGTGGCGACGTATTTGTTGTGGGCGCACGCTTATGCATAGCGACGTTGCGCGCGCCATTGAATGCCCGATCCAGGCACGTCGGGGATTTTATGCAGAAGCCTTGCGATTGCGGTTACTCGGGCCGACCTGTGGGGAGTGGGACGTGGCGGAAGATGACTTCCAGTTCGCGCTGGCTACGCAGCCGGGGGTACGTGAAGCGGAGCTTTTTGGGCGTCACGTTTTCTCCCTCCGCGACGAACGTAGCTTTGAGCAGCGCGCCGTGATCCGCCAAGGTGCCGGTCTGGCCGAGCTTGCGCAGCGGCTGGCCCGTTGCGTCGAGCAAGTCGAGCTCGTGCTCTTGGAAGAGAACCTCCTGCGGTTCGGGCAGGTTTAGATCTCGTCGGATGGAAACGGCCAGCTCGTACCGCGAACCCGTAGTCGGCTGGAAGCTGTCGACGATCAGCTCGACGTCGTCCTGAAAATGCGGCGCGTGCGACGACAGGTCGGTGACTTCGAGCGGGACGAAATCTCCCACGGCCATCAACTCCCAGGCGAGCCGCAACGTGTCGAGTTCGCGTGCGCTGGCCGGCGGCGGGTTGAGGCGCAGATTCATTGTCAATTGGCGCGTGCCGCTGCCGGCCACATTCCAACCGCCGCTGGCCGGCTGCGCCGCCGTCAGGACTTGCCCGGCATCGGTGCAAGCCTCGAGCACTTCGAGCTGCGAGCGATAGGCCACTAGCTTGAAGCGGTCTTCCCACGTCATTTCCAGGTTCAGCTGGAACGTATGCGTTTTCTCGGAGCGTGCGTCTTCGTAGCTCAACTCTTCGTTGAAGGCGCGGCGGGCGCTGGTGATGCGGCCGCGCACGGGGCCGGCGTAGGCCAATGGCTGCCGACCAGGCGCTCCGGCCACTACGACCACGCCCGGCATGCGGCTGTCGTAATGGGCGCGACAGTGGTTACCGGTTTGACGACACACCTCGTCGATGGTCGGCCAGTAATCGGCTGCGGCAAAATCGAATTGCACCGGACTATCTTGGAACGTGCCGAATTGATCCCCCACCAGCACGTGATTGCCGGTCTGCTCGGCGACCATGCGCAGTAGCTGCGTCGCCGGCAGGGGCTTGTCGGGACAAGTGAAGCGCCCGGCCGACCACAAGTCGTAGATCTTGATCGCGCGCAGTAGGTCCTTGGCCCGCAGACGAACTTCGGGATCATCGCTGCGGGTCGCCAGCTCGATCTCGCGGCGTGCGGCCGTGCCGAGCTTGGCCAGCTCTTCGCTGGCTTGGGTGCGTACGGCAAATGAATCGGCACCCAGGTCGCGAACCAGTCGGGCCACGCGCGGCGGGTCGGCCGGCGGCTGGGCCCAAAGCTGGGGATTGGCGAGGAGCAAAGCCGCGATCGCGGCTGCGGCAACTGCGGGCCAGAGCGTCTTGCTCATGGAAAGCCCCCATGGGATGCGAGTCCCTTCGCCGTACACGTCCACAGCAATGCAGACGTCCCCAGAGGCGGAAAGTACATAAAGCGGCCGAAGGGGTCAATCGAGATTTCTGCAAGGCAGCCAGGTTCGCAAAGTGCCTCGTATGCTTTGCACTTGCCGACACCAAAAGTGCCTTCGATCTGGGCAGGGGCTGCTGCTATCACTCGCACGTACTCGGACCGCGGCAACTGATCCCCATAAAGGGCCATCGCCGTAACTCTTGGATCTGAAAGACATTTTTCGCAACAGTTTTTTTGAATTTCGTGTTGGCACAATTTGTGCCAATGCAGTCCGACCGAATCTGCGGTTGGCGGAACCGCAGTCAGGCGGACTCAACGGGACCTTCGTACCATGGCAAACCACCGACTTACCTCAGCACTTGCGGTTTTGATCGCTCTGTTTGGCGCTTTACGT
>DASXEJ010000017.1 GCA_036490175.1 Pirellulales bacterium
AAGCGGGTTCTTGATCTCGTGCGCAAGCCCACCGGCCAGCTGCGCGATCTCGGTGTACTGATCGACCAGCTTCTGGTTGACTTCGGCGGCGGATGGCTCGGCCCGAGGATTCATGCGACCGGTATTCTACGGCCGGAAAAAATCTTGGCCAATGCGATGCGGATCTCGCCAGGACCAAGGAGCCGGCAGTATCGATCGCGACCTGAGTTCGTGCCCAGGTCCCATGCGCGCCAATAAAAACAGGAGAGCAGCCGAACAGGCCGGCAGTCCAGCTCGCGCCGTCGCGCGATTGGCTGCCACGTCCGCCACAGGCGGACTCACCCGTTCCACTGCTCTCCCGCTCTATTCGCATTCCCTGCGATAACGGCCAGATGCCGTTACCTGTCGCTGTCGGCCGTGGCGGCAGCTTGCTCGCGCAATACCGCACGGCGGCTCAGCTTGACGCGGTCTTGATCGTCGATGGCGATAACTTTCACTGTCATCGCGTCGCCGACTTTGCACACATCGCCAACGCTGGTGACATATTCGTCGGACAGCTCGCTAATGTGTACCAGGCCATCCTTGCCGGGCAGAATTTCGACAAACGCGCCGAAATCCTTGACGCTGGTGACGCGTCCTTCATAAAGCTTGCCGACTGTGACACTTTCGGTCAACGCCTCGACACGACGCATGGCACTTTCGGCCGCGCCGGCGTCACTGCTGGCAATCGTCACCGTGCCGTCGTCCTCGACTTCGATCACGGCACCGGTTTGCTCCTGGATGCCACGGATCGTCTTGCCGCCCGGACCGATCAAGAGGCCGATCTTTTCGGGCGGAATCTTGGTACGCAGCAAGCGTGGTGCCCAGGCCGAGATCTCGTCGCGCGGCATGGGGATGGCCGTCAGCATAGAGCGAAGAATGTTGATCCTCGCTTCCCGCGATTGTGTCATCGTAGCCCGAATGATGTCGGCGCTGATGCCGTTGATCTTCAGATCGAGCTGAATGCCGGTGATGCCGTTCTGCGTGCCGGCGATCTTGAAATCCATGTCGCCGTAGTGATCCTCGTCGCCGATGATGTCGGTGAGCAAGGTCCACTTGTCTTCGGTCTCTTTGACCAGTCCGACCGAAATGCCCGCGACGGGATTGGTGATCTTCACTCCCGCGGCCATCAGGCCCAAGGTTGCTCCGCAGACCGAGGCCATAGAGCTAGAGCCGTTGGATTCCAGAATGTCGGAAATCACACGGATCGTATAGGGAAACACATCCGGATCGGGCAGGATCGGCTTGACGCTGCGTTCGGCCAGCGCGCCGTGGCCGATTTCGCGACGCCCTGGCCCGCGAATCGGACGAACTTCACCCACCGAGAAGGACGGGAAGTTGTAGTCCAACATGAATTTCTTGGAATACTCTTCGATCAAGCCGTCCACGCGCTGCTCGTCGCGGGTGGTACCCAAAGTGACCGTGATCAAGGCTTGCGTCTCGCCACGTTGGAAGACGGCCGAACCGTGGACGCGGGGCAGAACGTCAACCTCGCAATGGATCGGACGCAAATCCTTCGACCCGCGGCCATCGGGCCGGGTGCCCGACAGAATCAGGTCGCGTACGATGTGCTCTTCCAGCTTGCTCCACGACCGGGCAAAGCTGGCGGGGCAGACCGCGCCTTCGGCCTTCGGGTCCGGGATCACTTCGGCCATTACCTTGGCCTTCAAGGCGGCCACGGCATCGGCGCGGGCGTGCTTACCCACAGTCTGCTTGGCGGTCGTAAAGGCGCTGTAGTAGTTGCTGTGTAACCGCTCGTAAACGCCGTCCGAGGCCGGAACCTCGTACTGCTTCTTTTCCGGCGCTACCTTGCGGGCCAGCTCTTCCTGCAGTTCGCAGATTTCTTTGATGATCCGATGCGCTTCGGCGATCGCCTCGAGCATCTCGCTCTCGGGCATTTCGCGGGCGAAACCCTCGATCATCAGGACGGCATCCTTGCTGCCCGAGACCACGAGGTCGAGATCGCTCTCTTCCAAATCGTCTTGCGTGGGGAAGGGAACCCAGGCGCCGTCAATCCGTCCCAGCCGTACGGCCGCAACCGGACCCTGAAACGGCAGTGGCGAAATCGCCAGGCAGGCACTCGCGCCGTTCATGGCGAGCACATCCGCGTCGTTCTGCCGGTCGCTGGCCACTACGAACGATTGAATCTGTACCTCGTCGTGAAACCATTCGGGGAAGAGCGGGCGAATCGGCCGATCAACGAGACGCGAGGTGAGCGTCTCCTTCATCGTGGGGCGTCCCTCGCGCTTGAGGAATCCTCCGGGAAACTTGCCGGCTGCCGCGGTGCGTTCGCGGTAGTCGCAGGTGAGCGGAAAGAAGTCGATGCCCGGCCGGGGTGGGCCCGTGGCGGCAGCCGTCAGTACGACGGTCTCGCCATATTGCACCAGACAACTGCCGGCCGCCTGCTTGGCGAGGAAGCCGGTCTCGATCGAGAGGATGTTCGCTCCGATTTGCTTTTCGACACGTACTTTCAAGGTTTCTTCATCCTTCCTTGAGCGCCCTAGGCCATGAGCAATTGTGCGCGGCGCGACCAACGCGCTGCGGCACAACCACTGACTGCAACCGTTGAGATACCCCGGACGCCAAAGACGGCGTGCCAAGCGACGACCTGAGACAGGATCCGCTTGCCGGAGCGTGCGAGGCGGGCGTGGCTACTTGCGGCCTATCGAATGCGGCCGACGACTTTGTGCGCCCGACTATTTACGTATGTCGAGACGCCGAATGATGTCCAAGTAGCGCTGCGGAGTCACCTTCTTGAGGTAATCCAACAGCCGACGTCGGCGACTGACCATCATTAACAGACCTCGCCGACTGGCGTAGTCCTTCGTGTGCGTCCGCAGATGCTCCGTCAATTCCCCAATCCGGGTCGTCAACAGAGCGATTTGGACTTCGGGCGAGCCGGTATCGCTCTCGCCACGTTGGAAGTCCCCGATCAGTGCTTGCTTACGCTCTTTTGTGATAGTCATCTGTTCGTCGTAATCCCACCGCGTTGGCCGGCAACCGGCCGCTTTCAGAACCGCCTACCTTTTTGGTTCCTCAAGGTTGGCTAGGACTGCTCCCACTTATAGGTTCACAATAAAACTGAAACAGCCAATTTAGCAATGCTTAGCAAATTTGCAACCACAATTGCCCACGACATTTGCCGCCCGAGCGGACAATTTGGACGGACCCTGACGGCTACGGGCGGGCGGCCACAAAATCAGCCCTGCACGACTGGGTTCGAGAGGGTGCCGATGCCGTCGATCGTAATGTCGACCACGTCGCCGGCAGCCAAGGAAAAGTCGTCCTCGGGCACAATACCTGTCCCAGTGAGCAGGAACACCCCCTCGCGAAACACGTTGTCTCGGCCCAGGTAGCCGATCAAATCCTCGAACGATCGGGCCATTTTGCCAACATTCGTTTCGCCCGCAAACACCGTCCGATTGCCGCGGCGGATGGTCAGGTGAATGTTGATCTCGTCGCGGGGCGGCATGCGATCCGCCAGCGTAATCCAAGGCCCCAAAGAGCAGCAGGCGTCGTACATCTTGGCCTGAGGCAAATAGAGCGGGTTTTCCCCCTCGATATCACGCGAGCTCATATCGTTGCCAATCGTGTATCCGACGAGCCGCAAGCGCGAGTTCAGCACCAGGGCCAACTCGGGCTCCGGCACGTTCCAAATTGCATCGTGGCGAATTCGCACCGGTCGGCCGGGGCCCGCCACGCGGCTGGGTGTGGCTTTGAAGAATAGTTCCGGGCGCGCCGCGACATAGACCCGGTCGTAATGCGTGGCGGCGGCAGTCGATTCGGCCATCCGCGCCGTTTTGCTACGCGTATAGGTGACGCCGGCGGCCCAAACTTCCTGGGCATCAATCACTGACAGGGGCGTGACCTCGGCGACCGGCACCTTTTCGGCGGATTGATCGATCAGGAACTCGACGGTCGATTTTGGATCGTCTGCTTCCAGGATCTCGGTCAGCGTTTCGAAGTGGCCGCCGGAAAGCGCCAAGGGGATGGCATTGCCATCGATCACGACCCCGATCGTTTCAGTGCCGGAAGGAAATCGCATCTTGCCGAGTTTCATGGACGTCTCCCGCGATACCGATTTCCCGCGCGCCGCAGACTGTTTCGACGCGCAAACTTTGGGCACGATTCTCTAGCGCCGCGGCCCGCGTTACAAGCGGCGATACGTTCGCAAATCATCCAGCATAAGTTGCATATCCGCCGGCAAAGGAGCCTCGACCACCAGCGGCTCGTTCGTCTCTGGATGCACGAACTGCAAACGCCGGGCATGCAGCGCTTGCCGCGCGAGCAGGATCTCGGTATCGGCCAACTGTCGACGGATTTCGCCGCGCGTGATCGTAGCGCGGCCGCCGTAAACCCGATCGCACAGCACCGGACAACCGATGCTTTGCAAATGCACGCGAATCTGATGGGTACGGCCCGTATGAGGTACGACGCGCACCGCGGCAAAGCCGTCGAACCGCTCCAATACCTCGTAGAAGCTGCGCGCAGGACGACTGTCGGGATCGTGGGGTCGGATGGCCATTTTTTCGCGTTCGCGCGGATGCAGGCCGATCGGCAGGTCGATCCAGTCCCGATCATGATCGGGCGCGTTTACCACAAGCGCGAAATACTCCTTTTCAATCGTGCGGTCTTCGAATTGCATCGCCAGGCGACGATGCACCTGGTCGTCTTTGGCAATTACGATGACGCCCGTCGTATCGCGGTCTAGCCGATGCACGACGCCGGGTCGTGACGGACCGCCCACCTCGCTGAGTTGGTCGAAGTGGAACTGCATGGCCGCCGTCAAGGTGCCAGACCAATGCCCCTTGGCCGGATGAACGACCATGCCCGGCGGCTTGTTGATCACGGCCAACCAGCGGTCTTCGTAGAGAACTTCGAGCGGGATATTCTCTGGCTGGGGCGACGCGCGGGGCGGGTCAATGAGTTCGACGCTGATCTGTTGGCCGGCGCGCAGCGGATAAGCCGCCTTTACGCGCAGGCCACCGACTGTAACGCTTTTGGCATTGATCAGCCGCCGCAAATGGACGCGACTGTATTGCGGCAACTGTTGAGCCAGAAACGCGTCCAAGCGCGTGCCGACGGCCGACTCGGGAACGACGAGCGCGAGCGTTTCCGGTGTGGAGGGGGTGTCGCTACTCATCGCGCCTACCGCCGCCTGAGCTCATGGCTGCGGTGTGCTCGGAGCCGCGGCATCCGACGGCTCTGCGCCAGCCGATTTATCCCCCGCCGGGTCGGCGGCGGGCGTCTCGGCCGCGGGATCGGTAGCAGCATCAGCGGCAGGCTTATCGCTCTCGGCGTCGGCGGACGGCTGATCTCCCTCGGCCGGTGTTTGAGCGCCGCCGGCAGGCTTGGAAAGCAAGCCATCGATATCAATGTCGGGGGATTTAAATGCTCCCTCGTCCGGCAGACCACCAAAGTTGGGACGCACGCCAGGCATGCCCGGTCCATCCAGGCCGGTCCGCGGCGGCGTGGCCGCGAAGAACCAGTCGTAGAAACGTTTGGTTGGTTCTTGCCCCAGATCGCGCAGTCGCTGCTGTGCCTCGGTGACGAATGGACCCGCCGACGCTCTGGTTGCCAATTGCTCGTAAACGGCACGAGCCTTGTCCAATTCGTTCAAGGATTCATAGCCGCGGGCGATGCCCAACACGGCCCGTTCAGCGAGCATGGGATATTGCGTTTGATTGGTTACTCGGGAGTAGCCGTCGATCGCTTGGCGCAGCGAAGCTGCCGCGGCTGGCCGGTCTTTGAAGAGTTGGTCCAATCCCTGATTCAGATGATAGTCGGCCAGGCTCAGCATGGACCAATACCCGACGGGCGTATTGGCAAACTCTGACGATTCCGCCAGCTGCGTCAGGTCGTCAACGTCGCGCTTCTGCTGCAACTGATCGATGGCAGTAAAGTATCGTTGCCAGCCCTGTTCGATTTGCCGCGCCGACTGCTTGCTCAAGTACGTATACAGTAGGCCAACCGTGACCGCGGCCAGCAGGACACCCAGAAAGATACGCGAGTACGGACGAATCCGGTCGATTTGATCGCCGAGCCAGTCCGCCAGAGCGTTGTGGTGCAGTTCGTGGCGACGCTCCGTCTTCATAGTCGAAGTTCCGATGCGAGTCATGCTTTCCTTGGGCACATCAATGGGCAAGCTGCCTTACGCACGAGAAGCGTCAGGCGGTAGCCGCAATGATTACGCGATGCTGTGGAGGCCTCAGTTCTGTTCAGCGGTCGGAACATATCAGCAGCCACCGATTGGCTCAATGCTCGCTCAATCGCGCGACACGCGATGGCAATCCGCTCTGATACGTTAACATACTGCCATGCGACGCAGGACGAATCGTTCGGCGCGCCGTAGACCGCAAAAACTACGTCAGCCGCGAGTATGTAGTTCTCGCGGAAGTTCGTCAAGAGCGGCTACTTACGTCAAGGCAACCGTTCTCCGCAGCAAGCCCCGTAGCGATGTCCGTGGGCGACCGTTGTCAAGGCACGCGGCGAGCCGTAGGATCGCCTTTGCACTCGGGCGCACTCATTCGACGACGGCTTTTAGCGGATCACGCAGGCTAGGATGGCTACTCCTCTCAACCCCGCGCAAGGGCAGGCAGTAAAGACCCTGCGCGGCCCCCTGCTGGTGCTGGCCGGCGCCGGCACAGGCAAGACGCGCGTGGTCACACACCGCATTGCCGAGTTGATACGCCAAGGCGTCCGCCCCTCGCGCATCCTCGGCGTCACGTTCACCAATAAGGCTGCCGCCGAAATGCAACAGCGGGCCAGCGAGTTGCTCGGCAAGCGCCAGCCCGACAAGCCTGAGATCTCGACGTTTCATTCACTGTGCGTACGCATCTTGCGCAGGCACGCCAAGTTGCTGGGCTACCCTGCGGAATTCGCCATCTACGATCGTGGCGACCAGGAAAGCCTGGCGCGCGCCGCGCTGCGTGACATCAAGGTGCCGGGGGCCCTGCTACGGCCGGGCGATTTGCTGCATTTCATCAGCCGTTGGAAATCATCGTCTGTTCGCCCTGACGGAGCGGTGGCGCAAGCCGCGACCGACAAAGAGCATTTGGCCGCCATGGGCTATCGTCGTTACCAGCGCTCGCTGAAGACGGCCGGGGCGGTCGACTTCGACGACCTGCTATTGTGTACCGAGGAGTTGCTGCAGAATCACCCCGCCGCGCGGACCAGCGAAGCGTCGCGGTTCAGTCATCTGCTGATCGATGAATATCAGGACACCAACGGCTCGCAGTACCGCATCGTCAAAGCACTGGCCGAGGAACACCGCAATCTGTGCGTGGTCGGCGACGACGACCAGTCGATCTACGGCTGGCGCGGTGCCGACGTGGCGCACATTTTGCGATTTGCCCGCGACTGGCCCGACGCGACCGTGATTCGCCTGGAGGAAAACTACCGTTCGACGGCGGCCATCCTGACGCTGGCCAATCGCTTGATCGCCTACAACGCGCAGCGGCACGACAAAGTCTTGCGGGCGTTCCGGCAGGAAGGCGAAGAGCCGCGCATACTGCAATTCCCCGACGAAACCGTCGAAGCGCGCCGCGTAGTGGACGAAATCTCGGAACTGATATCGCGCGAATTGGTCGAGCCTCGCGACATCGCCATTCTGTTTCGCACCAACGAACAGCCGCGTCCCTTCGAAACCGAATTGCGGCGGGCCAAGGTCCCCTACACCTTGATTGGCGGCATGTCGTTCTACGACCGTAAAGAGGTGCGCGACGTCCTGGCATATCTGAAAGTGCTTGCGCAACCCAAGGATGAAGTCTCGCTGCTGCGTATCATAAATACGCCGGCGCGCGGCATCGGCTCGCGCGCGGTGGAGTTGCTGCTTTCGCGGGCGGTGGCCGGTGGGAAACCGTTGTGGGAGATATTGCCCGACGCCGCGGATATGCCCGAGCTACCGGCAACGGCCGTGACGGCGGTGGGTCAATTTTGCGAGTTGGTAGAGCGCTATCGAGACGTTCTCTCGCGCGGCCGGCTGGTGACTGTTGTGCAGCAGCTGCTGGCGGAAATCTCTTATCAAGAAGAAATCAACCGCCAATACAAAGATCCCAACGAACAGGTCACGCGCTGGAACTCGGTCGCAGAGGTAGTCAACGCGTTGGCTAGTTACAGCGAGCGGAACAGCCAGCCAACATTGGCCGGGTTTATCGAAGATGTCGCCCTGGCCGGCCGTGACGATAGCGATGACAAGGAATCGCAACTGAAGCGCAACGCCGTCGTGCTGATGACGCTGCATAGCGCCAAGGGACTGGAGTTCCCACACGTCTACCTGGTTGGCATGGAAGAAGGATTGCTACCGCATCATCGCGCAGTGGCAGCCGAAGGGCCGGCCATCGACGAGGAGCGGCGGCTGTGCTACGTCGGTGTGACCCGGGCTCGCGATCGCCTGACAATTACGCTGTCAGTAAGTCGTATGAAATGGGGCAAGAAACGCCCCACCATCCCCAGTCGCTTTCTGTTTGAACTATTGGGCAAGGCCGACCAGGCCGCGCGGCCGGCGGCATCCCCCAGCCCGGCTCACGGACCGACGTCACGGCCGCAACCCAAACAACAACCGGGTAAGACAGTCCGTGGCAATCGTCCGCCCCGCGCCAGTGATCCTGGGACACGTCCTCGACGACCCGGCTGAGCTCCAGAGAACAATCGCCGACGCTGTCGGAAGGAGCGCCTTTCCATGGCGCCGCTTCATCACAATCAAGCGGGCAGGTCGGTCAAACTGGGAAAGCGAGGTAGCCCGATTTGGCTTGGATGACTAGACTTACGCCAACGAATTCGCCGTATCGCCCGCAGGGAAGCACACGAGGCGTCCATGTCGCAGCCCTTTCGTTTCGTTCACTCAAGCGATCTTCATCTTGAGCGGCCCCTGGGGGGGCTAGGCGAGACGCCTGCGCATTTGGCGGACTTGCTGATCGACGCGCCCTACGCCGCGGCGGAGAGAGTCTTCGATCTGGCCATCAGCGAGCGGGCGGATTTTTTGGTGCTCTCCGGGGATGTGCTCGACGTCGATCGGGCTGGCCCGCGAGCCGTGGCATTCTTGCTGGCCCAATGCGAAAGGTTGGCAGCGCGCGAGATCGCCGTGTACTGGGCCTATGGTCCGGCCGAGCGGCGCAGCCCTTGGCCTGCCGAGTTGCGACTGCCGGCGAACGTACATGTATTCGCCCGTGGCGCGGCGCAAACGCTCGCCCACCACTCAGACGGCGAAGACCTGGCCGTGCTGGTCGGAACCAGCGACGAGCCGCGCACTGCCGAGCCACATCGCGCGCGAAAGGGAAGCGCGGGCGGCGACGCACCGTTTGAAACGCTCGTGAAGCCCAAAGGGGGACGATTTGCCCTGGCGGTGATCCACGGGCGTGTCAGTGGCAAGCACCTGGCAAAGTCTGGCTTCGACTATTGGGCCTGTGGCGGCGAGCATGGCCGACGTCAGTTCGGCAATGGCCGGCATCTGGCGGTTTACGCTGGCTCTCCGCAGGCGCGTTCCCCGGCCGAACGCGGCGTGCACGGCGCCGTCGTCGTCGATGTCGACGAGCATGGCGCGCCACACCCACGCTTCGTCGCCACGGACCTGGCACGATTTCGTAGGGTGCGGCTGACGCTCGACCCGTCGGCGCCGCAAAGCGATCAAGAAAAGATCGTGGCCGATCGCGTGCGTGCTGAACTGGCCCGCGCGGCGGGGCTCGATCTGTTTCTGCGCTGCCAGCTGAGTGCGACCGGTGCGACGACATTACGAACGCCGCGCGATGCCTGGGGCCAATCGTGGCTGCGCTGGCTGCGGCAGGAATTCGGCACCGATTCGCCAGCCGCCTGGACACTGTCGGTCGACGTGCAGCCGTCGGGCACGGCAGCCGGCATGGCTGCACCAGACGGTAGCCTGTTGGCCGACTATCTGGCGGCGATTGCCGACTTCGAGCAGCTAGAAGAGTCTTTGCCGCTGGCCATGCTTTTGCCCGAATCGCAGCGCACGAGCCCCGCCGCACGACTGATACACATCGATGACGCCCACGAGCGGGCACGCGTGCTGCGGCAGGCGCGCTTGTTGGGGCGCGATCTGCTGGGTGCCGAGGAGGAGTCGGCATGAGGATTCGCGACATTTCGATCGATGGCTTCGGCGTCTGGAGTGGCTTGCGGCTGTTGTCGCTCGACGACGGCATCAACGTCTTCTACGGCCCGAACGAAGCCGGCAAAACGACGTTGATGCAATTTTTGCGGGCCATGCTGTACGGCTTCTCAGCGGATCGTCGGCAGCGCTATTTGCCGCCAGTTCACGGAGGCGCTCCGGGGGGCGAACTCACGCTCAGTGGCGCGGACGGCACTTTTACGGTATGCCGGCACGCATTGGCGGATGGATCAACCGTCGGGAGATTGCGACTGGAGACGGCCGGCGAGACGATCCGCGACGAACGCCTGCTCGCCCGGCTGCTGGGCAACGTGGACGAAGCGGTGTATCGCAACGTCTTCGCCATCGGCCTGCGCGAGATCCAGGAACTCGGCTCGTTAAGTGATACCGAGGCCGCACAGTGGCTTTACAAACTGGCGACCGGCGGCGATCGGGTTTCGCTGGTCGATGTGCTGGCCGAGCTGACCAAAGCGCGAAATCGACTGCTGGCGACGAACGACAGCCCGTCGACGATCCCGCAATTGCTGGTCGAACGCGACAGACTGCGCCGCGATTCATCGGCGCAGGCGTCTGTGCAACATTTTGTCGAACTGGGACGCAAGCGCAGGGAATTGCTCGCCCAGATCGAGGCCTGGGAAAACGAGGCGGCTACGGCCGAGCGCGCGGCGCGCTTGGTCGAGATCGCAGTAGCGGCGCATGCCAAATGGCACTCGCGCCTGGCCGTGGAAAAAGACCTGGCCATCGCTCGCGGCACGCCACGGTTAGAGCAGCAGGCGCTGGCCGAGTTCGAGGCGCTCGAACAGTCGATCGAGCACAGCAGACGGCGCGGAAAGTCGGTTTCCCGGCGCATCGCCAAGAATCAGGAAGAGATCGAATCTCTGGGCCTTAACGAAGCCATTTGGCGACGGGCCACGCGAATCGAGGCGATCCTCGAGCAGGAGCAATGGATCACGGCCCTGGACAGTGAACGTGTGGCGTTGTCCGCGAAGGTCAAGTCGCTCGAGGCTCGGCGCGCCGAACTCTGCGCTCGATTGGGATTTGATCCTACAGAAACCGCGACCACCGGTGGCGACGGCTTGAGCAAGTCGTGGCGGCAATTGAAGCCGCTTGCGGCGGCGTTGCGCTCGGCGCACGAACAGCTTGAACAGCTCACTGCCGCAGCCGCCGAGGGACAAAAAGGGGTGCAAGCCGCCGCCCAGAGCCTGTCGGCCGCGCTCAAGGCGCGCGGCGCCGATAGCTTGACACCCCTTTTAGAGCGTACGGGTGAGCTGGTGTCCCAACTGCGCCGCCGCGTGCAACTGGACGACCGACTCACTGAATTAGCGCGCCGCAAAACCGAACTCGAAGCGCGCAGCCGAGACCTGCTGGCCAACGCCTTGCTGCCGGGCTGGGCCTTGATCGTGCTTGGCGCCGTGTTCGTGCTGGGGGTAGTCGGGATTCTGGCGGGCCTGTTCCTGCCGGCGTCACTGGTCGGCACGGGCCGCTGGATGCTCTCGATCATGGGTGTCGCGGGATCTGCCGGATCAGCGGTGACCAAGTTTCTGCTGGAAAAGTCGCTCGAGAATCGCTCCGCAACATGCCTCGCCCAATTAGAAACTCTGGCCGGTCAGACGGAAGAGGCGACGCATGAACGTGACGAGCTCGACGAGACATTGCCGCGCGGGGGCGGTCCACTGCTCGCGCGTTTGCAAGCGGCCGAAAAAGAGCGGGCTGCCGTCGAAGCACTCGTGCCGCTCGAGGCAAAGCGCCTGGCGGCCGACCAGGAATCTGACACCGCCGAAAAACGTCGCGAAGAGGCCCATCAAGCGTATACAGAGCTGCGACACCGCTGGCGACAGGCTCTGGTAGCGGCCGGACTTTCTCCCAAAACGCCGCCGGCCCGCGCCGGACGGTTGGCGCGGCTGCGGAAGTATCTCGTCAAGTTCGACGCCCAGTTGACGAGTGATCGCGACGAGCTTTCACGACGGCAAATCGCCGTGGACGGCTTTACGAAAAGGCTTGCTCAATTGCGCGCCGAACTGGATATGCGCGATACGGACACCACGCCAGATTCGGTTTCCGGGGCGGCGAGCAAACCTGCAATAAAGCCAGCCACGCCGCCGACCGCGGCCGAGCCCGCCGAGGGCTTGATCGAATCGTTACGCACCCTGCGCGAGCAATTGCACGAACAAACGGCGCTCGCCGCGCGACGCCGATCGCTGATCCGCGAAGGACGGCGGCTGCTCGCGAGGAGACGCAAAGTTCGCAGTCACCTGCATCGCCTGCAGCGCAAGCTAGAGACTCTTCTGGAGCATCAAGGCGCTGCCGACGTGGCGGAATTGCGTCGTCGGGCTCAAGAATCCCTGCGTGGCGATCAATTGGCGAATCAGTTGGATGCGCTGGCCGGGGAAATCACCGCGATCGTGCCCCAGCAGCTCGACATTTCTGACGTTGCTAGACTGGTCACGTCACATGGTCGGCCCGAACTGGACCAACTGTGGCTCGATCACAGCAGCAGCGCCCGCGCGGTGCGCGAGCAGGTCAAAAACGCGCACGAGCAATTGGGCCGATGGCAACAAGAATCGCAAACGCTGATGGCGGATCGCCAGGCGAGTCAGGCCCGCCTGCGGCTGGGGACGATTAATCAGCAGCTGCGCGAAGCGGCGACGCGGTGGCGCGTACTGGCGTCGGCCGAGTGGTTTCTGGCGGGCGTTCGTAAACGCTACGAGCGCGACCGGCAACCAGAAACTTTGCGCGAAGCGTCTGGCTATCTCGACCGGCTCACCGAAGGGCGCTACAAGCGTGTGTGGACCCCCTTGGATCAGGACGTGCTCCGCGTGGATGACGCTCAAGGACAGTCGCTACCGATCGAAGTGCTCAGCCGCGGGACACGGGAACAGTTATTCTTGAGCCTGCGATTGGCGTTGGTTCGTTGGTACGCGCGCCGCGGCATCGACCTGCCGCTGGTGTTGGACGACGTGCTTGTGAACTTCGACGCGCGGCGCGCAACTGCCGCGGCTCAATTGCTGCGCGACTTCGCAGCACGCGGTCACCAGTTGCTGGTCTTCACGTGTCACCAGCATATGTACGAACTGTTCCGCTCGTTAGACGTACCCGCACGCGAGCTGCCGGCCAATCCGCGGATGGTCTCCTTTGGCGGGATCGTGGTGGCCGAGCAGGAAGCGCCTCGCGCGCCAACGATCGTCCCCCCGCCGCCACCGGTGCCAACGCGGCCGCAGGTAGTAGAGATCATTGAGCCTGCTCCCCAGCCCACGAACGGCCACCGCCTCGAACGCGACACCGCGGTCGAAGGACCGCCGGCCCCTGCTCTCCTGCCGGTGCCCGTCGCACGAGAGCCTGTTCAGAAGAAACGCGCGCGCGTGAAGTTCGACTGCCTGCACGGACCGCGGGGACCGTTCGCCACCGCGCTGTGGCACGAACGCGTAACGTACGAGCTGACCGGGGACGTCGACAGCGAGGAACCCATCGAGACCGACGACGACTGGACCGACATCGACGGTTGACGCAGGCTGGCACCAGTAGCCCGGGAGTCCTGCGACGCGGAAGGGGCGCAAGTGCCTCGGCGCAAGACAAATCTCGCCCCTCTGCCGCTCGTCGCATCCCATGGCGGGTGACCGGCATAGTTTCGCGGCGCGTAGAGTTTCACGGCGCATATAGCCCGATTAGAATGGCTCGCAGTAAACATCTCCTTTTCATGACTCTGTTTGAAACGGTCGACTATGGAACGCGCTCGTATCAACCGCCGTGAACTCAACGGCCTGGCCTTGGCGGGGTTGGGCACTTGCTTGACGGGCGGCTGGGTTCGTAGCGAGGAGCCTGCAGGCGACGCTGCGCCGCTCGACTTCGTCGACGGGTCGTTCTCGATCGTCGCGTTGCCCGACACGCAAATCTATTGCGAGACCTATCCACAGCACTTCTACAATCAAACGGAATGGATCGTGGCCAACAAGGCCAAGCACAATATTCAGTTCGTGGTGCATCTGGGCGATATCACGAATCGCAACACCCGCCCGCAGTGGGAAGTGGCCCAAAGGGCTGTGCAAAAGCTGGATGGCCAAGTCCCCTACTCACTGGTGCTGGGCAATCACGATTGCGGGCCGGGAGGCAACTGCTCCACGCGCGACACGCTGCTCAATGAGTATTTTCCTCTGGCCACGGCCCGCACCCAGCCGACCTTTGGCGGCGTGAAGGATGACGGCCGGCTGGACAATAGCTACCACACCTTTAGCGCCGCCGGCCAAAAGTTCTTGGTGTTGGCCCTTGAATGGGGTCCGCGCGACGAGTCCGTGGCCTGGGCCGACACGATTGTCGCCCAGCACCCCAAGCATCGGGTGCTGCTGACGACGCACGCCTACATGTATTTCGACGAAACGCGCTACGACTGGACCAAATACGGCAAAGACCAGAAGTGGAATCCGCATAGCTACGGCACCGCGAAGCTCGCAGGCAGTACGAATGATGGCCAGCAATTGTGGGACAAGCTGATCGCGAAGCACCCGAACTTTTTCATGACGCTTAATGGCCACGTCCTTGAAGATGGCCTGGCGCGGCTCACATCCCCTTTGCCAGGCGGCAACGAGGTGCACCAGATGCTGGTCAATTACCAGATGAAGACCGAGGGGGGGCAGGGATTCTTGCGGCTGATCGAGTTTCTGCCCGACGGGCAGACGGTGCAGGTCAAAGCCTTCTCGCCCTCGACCGGCACCTACAAGACCGATCCGCAGAATCAATTCGTGCTGCGTCTAAATCCGGCCTTGGTGTCTTAGCGGCGCGATAACGACGCGTTGAGTTGCTGGCAGTATTTGCGTTGGTCATTTTTCTACAAACCATTCCCGGCAACGAGGCAGGTATGGCGGACGATTTTCAGAAACGGCTCGACGAAGAATTGGGCACCACTCTCGACGCGCTCGCGGCGGACAAGGCCCGCAAGCTGCTTGCGGCGCGACTCGCCAGCGAACAAATCGACGAGCGCCTGCGACGAGCCAAACAAGCGCTCGACACGCTGATCGCACCCCACATGCAGGCGCTAGCTGCGAAGCTGGGCGTCCGCGCTGCACGCACTGGCGAATCCGACCACGCGACCGAAGCACCGGGCTGGTACTGCGCCATCCCCCTTGGAATGCTCGGGAGCACATCGTTCGCCGGGTATGACGGCGATTTGATCCATGCCTCGGTATCGCCCGCCGCTGACGAAGGGAAATTCTTGGTGCGACTATCGTCGCGCTTGAGCGGTGAGACACAAAGCGAGTCGCGCGAATGGGCACTCGACGGCCAGGATCGCACAGCGGCTCAATCCTGGATCGACCAGCAACTAATCCGTTTTGGTCAGCGTCACCTGGGAATTCAATTGTGACGTCAAACCCGTGGTGTACGGCGCCAAACTTCGCCGTCGGCATGGGTCTTTACGTCCGATTGCACTTTCGCCGGTCGCAAAATGTTGTTCCGATTCCCGACTCTGGCTAATATGCCCCTAGCCCAAGCTCGTCCGGCACGGGGCTTGTGAGTCGCTTATCAACGTCGCCGGCACTTCCGACATTTTCCTCTGTAGTTCAACTGGGGCCTGATTCTTTTCTTTGGGATATACGCATGCGCTGGCAAGGTCGTGAGGAAAGTGAAAACGTCGACGATCGCCGCCGGATGGGCGGGCCCACGATGGTCATCGGCGGCGGCGGGTTGCTGGTGATTGTCGTGCTGGCGCTGCTATTTGGCGTCGACCCGCAGCAATTGCTCAATGCGCCGGGCGTCGGCGGCGTGGCCGCGCCCGGTGCGCCGGCTGAGGATGGGCCGGTCGACCCCGAGGAAGAGCGGCTCGCCAGCTTTACCAAGGTGATCTTTCACGACACCGAGGTCGTGTGGAGCGAGTTGTTCGACCGCATGGGCCGACAGTACGAAAAGCCCACGCTCGTGCTGTTCAGCGGGCGCGTCGAATCGGCCTGTGGTCTGGCGAGCGCAGCGGTTGGTCCGTTTTATTGTGGTGGCGACGGCAACGTGTACATCGATCTGGCCTTCTATCGCGACATGGAAATCAAGCTGCAGGCGCCGGGCGAATTTGCCCGCGCCTATGTACTGGCACACGAAGTGGGGCATCACGTGCAGCGGCTATTGGGCTATGCCGACATGGTTGGGCAGGGACAAGCGTTTGGCGGTCAGCGCCAAAAGCAGGGATCGGTACGGCTCGAATTACAGGCCGACTACCTGGCCGGCGTGTGGGCCCACCATGCGCAGCAGCAGTATAACTTTCTCGACCCGGGAGACTTGGATAGCGCGCTGAATGCGGCCTTCCAGATTGGCGACGACCGTCTGCAAAAGGAATCGCAAGGATACGTCGTGCCGGATGCCTTTACGCACGGCACCTCCGAGCAACGCAAGCGTTGGTTCACCCGTGGTTTCAAGACAGGCAACGTCGACGACGCGCGGTTGCTGATCGAGACGGACTACGATTCTTTGTGAAGTCCCGGCCCGGCGTTCATTCCGCCACGTACTTTGGCCAATCGGCGACAGGAAACCGCTATGACGCATGCCACGAATCGTCGCGAGTTTTTAGGCACTGCCGCCGCGGCGGCACTGGCCGCATCGAGCCTACCCCTCGCCCGGCCCTCGTCCGCTCGCGGAGAAGCTTTGCGCGACGGCGGGCCGCCGGACGAGCTCGCTGCGCTTGATGGGCTCGGCCAGGCGGAGCTGGTGCGCAAGAAGCAAGTTACGCCGTTGGAACTGGTCAACGCGGCGATCGCGCGGGTCGAGAAGCAAGACCCGACAATCAACGCCGTTATTACCAAAACTTTCGAGCAGGCGCGCCGGCGGGCCAGCGAGCCATTGCCAGCCGGGCCCTTCGCCGGCGTTCCCTTTCTGATCAAAGATTTGGAAGCCTTGAAAGGGGTGCGGCTGACCTACGGGTCGAAGTTTTTCAAAGGAAACGTCGCGGCGCACACCTCGGAAGTCGTCTCGCGCATGGAGCAGGCTGGGCTAGTGGTGATTGGCAAGTCGAGCACACCCGAGTTCGGCTTGCTGCCGACGACCGAACCGAAATTGTTCGGCCCGACCAAGAATCCGTGGGATCTGGCCCACTCGCCCGGAGGGTCGAGCGGCGGCGCGGCAGCGGCCGTTGCGGCCGGCCTGGTTCCCCTGGCGCAGGCGAGCGATGGCGGCGGCTCGATTCGCATTCCCGCCAGTTGTTGTGGGCTGTTCGGCCTGAAGGTCAGCCGCGGGCGTAATCCTGAGGCGCCCGGGGTGAAAGAAGACGGCCTGTCGGTGGTCCATTGCATCAGCCGATCGGTGCGTGATAGCGCGGCGCTGCTGGACGCCACGCGGGGGCCTACACCCGGCGAGCGTTGGTGGGTCGCACCGCCCGCGCGACCGTATGCGCAAGAAGTCGGTGCGCCGGCGGGCAAGCTACGGATTGGCTTCCGAATGACTGACTTCGCCGGCAACAAGGTCCATCCCGATTGCGCCGCGGCCGTGCAATCGACCGCCAAGCTGTGCGCCGAACTGGGGCACCACGTCGAAGAAGCGGAACCAAAGTTCGACGGCCAGGCCTTTGGCGACGCCTTCCTGGTGCTGTGGGCGGCCGTGGCCGGGCGTGTGATCAAGGGAGTCAAGAAGGTCTTCGGTAGCAAGCTCAAAGAGGACGCCTTCGAACCCTGGACCTGGCGACTGGCCGAGATCGACAGCCGGCACACGCCGTCGGATGTGAGCCTGGCGTGGGGCGGTCCCTTGCAGAATGCAAATCTGGAGTTGCTGCGGTTCATGACGACGTACGATTTGCTGCTAACTCCGGTGCTGGGGCGTCCTCCGGTCAAAACAGGCGAGTTGGATCAGACCAAATCGACAGACGAGATCATCGCCTGGCTGCAGGCCTATTGCGCTTTTACGCCGATAGCGAACGCCACCGGCCAACCAGCCATGAGCGTGCCGCTGTATTGGAACGCCGCAGGACTGCCGATCGGCAGCCATTTCATCGGCCGGCACGGCGACGAGGCGACCCTGTTGCGCCTGGCAGCGCAACTGGAGCAGGCCCGCCCTTGGGCCAATCGCTGGCCGGCGTCCTGACGTGCGGATCTCAAAGCGCTGACTAACAGACGACGGGCTGGGCGCCACCTTTTAGCAGTCGGCGTTCGCTACTCCGCGTTCAGCGTTCCTTGCCCGTATACCACCAGGCCCACAGGATGAACACGGCCTGAAACGGTAGGCGTGCCAGTTGCAGTGTGGGCGAGACGTCAGGAAAGACCTCCGGGTGCTGGTAGGCGCAGATGTTCGCCGGAAAGACCGCGATCAAGAGCGCGATCAATCCCCAAGCAGCCCAGCGCGTGGTGCGCGGAATCATCAGCAACACGCCCAACAATACTTCGGCGATGCCGCTGACAAACACCAGAAACTCATGCCAGGGCAAGTACGTCGGCATGATCCTTAGATAAAAGGCCGGATTGATGAAGTGATTCATGCCGGCCACGACATATAACGCGCCCTGCACGTACTTGAGCACCGTTTTGGCTGTCGTCATGCGAAAACTGCTCTCCCTCGAAAGGCCACGTCCCGTCGCGCAACGTGGCGATCGACTACTGGGGTAATTACCCCATAAATCTGCGGAAAGGAACTCGCGAATTATTCAATTTATGGAATTATTCAACGATGACAAAATGACCACGATTCGACATGATCTGGCGGATTTCTCGGGAAATCAGCACCCTTCGGCAATTTTCTGTCCGCGCCAGGTTTTTTGATTGTGGGCCGGCATGTCGCGAATTGTATCGCAAGGGCGCGACTGCCGCAGGCCCTATCACCAGCCGCGGCGAGGTACTTTACTTGCCACGATGGCGTCGTTGGCCGTGCTTGGGCTTGCGGTGCCGGCAAATCGCGGTGGCACCAAATCGCGCGACCGCAAATCGCCGTGACGCTCGATCAGCGTCGGTCCGCCGGTTGCTCATTGAGTTGCTCCTGCCGCCGCGTGCTCTTGGCCCTCTGAACGATTGCCTCGTGTCGTGTTATAGTGCGTGGGCACGGCGCGGGCAGAAGGAATTCGCTAACACGAGTTCGGCACGACGGCGCGACAGGCAAGACCGAGGAGAAACATTTGAGTCCAGCACCTCACACGGCCGTCGAGATTCGCGGCCTGCGAAAAGTCTTTGGCGCGGGTACGACGCGCGTCCAAGCATTGGCCGGTGTCGATCTTGATATCCCGGCCGGACAGTTCCTGGCTGTGATGGGCCCTTCGGGATCCGGCAAGAGCACGCTATTGCATTTGGTAACGGGGCTCGACCAGCCCGACGGCGGCAGCATTCGCGTGAGCGGACAGGACATTTTGGCGCTCTCGGATGATGAAATCACGCTGCTCCGCCGGCGCCGCTTGGGGCTAGTGTTTCAGGCATTCAATCTGCTCGACGCGCTGACCGCGGCCGAAAACGTCGGTCTGCCGTTAGTTGTGGATGGCGTCCCCGAGGCCGAAGCCCACAGGCGGGCAACCGAAGCGCTCGAGCGCGTGGGGCTTGCCGCTCGCGGCCGGCACTTGCCCAAGGAGATGTCTGGGGGTGAGCAGCAACGCGTGGCAATCGCGCGTGCCTTGGCCATCCGCCCTGTCATGCTGTTGGCGGACGAGCCGACCGGCAATCTCGACACACACAATGGCGACCAGGTGATGCAGTTGCTGCGGCAACTGGTGAGCGAAGGGCAAACCATTCTTATGGTCACCCATAACCCGGCCCATGCCGCGGTGGCCGATCGCATCGTGACCCTCCGCGACGGCAACATCATGCACGATCGACTGTTGAGCGAAGAGCGGGCACGGCACGCCGTACACGCCGGCGGCGAAAGTTCCGGTCTACGCCCATGATGCTGCGCCATTACACCTACCGGCAATTTGTCCGCCGACCCGGGCGCACTCTCTTGACGCTGGGGGGCATCGTGATCGGCGTGGCGGGCGTGTTTGCCATCGCGCTCACAGTTAATACCACGCGGCACGCCTATCAGCGCATGTTCGCCGACCTGACGGGTCGCGCCGCTTTGGAAGTGGTGGCGGAAGGAGGCGGAGGTTTCGATCGCAGCATCGCGGCCGACATCGCCGCGGTGTCGGGCGTCCGGTCGGCACGTCCGGTCGTGCAAATGGTAGCAGGACTGGTCAATGGCGACAGTCCGTTGGGAGTGATGATCATCGGCACGGATCCGGCCACCGACGAAGAGTCGGCTGCCCACCTGGTTTCCGGTGCGGCATTGTCGACCGACGACGAGGTGCTGCTGGTCGATAATTTCGCCCGCGGTCTCAAGCTGGCCGTGGGGAATAGCGTGCGGCTGCTCGCGCCGCGGGGCGTGCAATCATTCCGTATCGCGGGTCTGGTCGAGCCTACGGGCGTCGCCGGATTCAATGGCGGCGCCGTCTTGTTCGTGTCGCTATCGGCGGCGGGACAATTATTCAAACTCGACGGCCAGGTGACGGCCATCCCCATCGAACTGGAAGATCGTGCCAATCAGGACGCGGTCCGGCAAGAGGTTGCCCGTCTTCTACCGGCCGGCCTGAGCGTTCGATCGCCGGCATCGCGCGGCGAGTTGGCCCAGCACAGTTTGTTCGGGGCTGAGCAAGGGCTATCGGCGCTCAGCGCGGTGTCGATCGTGGCCGGCGGCTTTGTGATCCTGAATTCGTTTCTGATGAGCCTGGGTGAGAGGCGCCGGCAGCTGGCGATCTTGCGAGCGATCGGCGTGACGAGCGGGCAGGTCACGTCGCTATTGGTGCGCGAGGCCTTCATCCTGGGCATTGTGGGGATGGTGCTCGGCATGGGCCTGGGATTCGTTACCTCGTTGGCGCTGATGCGCGGCATGGAGCAGTTGCTGGGCGTGGCATTGCAGAACTTGGAGATCACGGCCGAGCCTTTCGTGCTGGCGGCGCTGTTTGGCCCAGGAATGGCCGTCTTCGCCACGCTGGCGCCGGCACGGCGTGCCGCACGGCGGCCCCCGCTTCCAGATTTGTTGGGGCTACAGGTGCGCGGTAGCGAGGGGATGCGGGGCCGGATGTCGCGCATTGGCCTGCTGTTGGGGGGAGCATCCGTGCTCGGCATCACACTGTTCATGGGGGGCTGGTTTCCCACCGCGATCCAACGCACGATTCCCGCTCTGTTGCTGGCCACGGTGCTCGTTAGCGGCGTCCTTCTGACGCCGACATTTTTTCCGTACCTGGCGCGCACGGTTTCGTGGTTGCTACGACCGCTGTGGGGCATCGAGGGACGTTTGGCAGCGCGCCAACTCGCGCGCAACTCGCTCCGCAGCGGACTAACGGCGGCCGTGCTGTGCGTGGCCTTGGTGATTTCGATCGCTATGGGGCAGTCGTTGCGCAACAACATCAACGATGTCGAAGAATGGTCGGTGCGAACATTCACGGCGGATTATCTGGTGCGCGGCACGCTTCCCGAACTGAGCTATGCGATGGGCACGCATCTTCCCGAAGAACTGCACGACGAGCTCGCACAGCTCGAAGGAGTGGCGAGTGTGCACGAATTGAATCTGATCCAGGCCAAGGCCGGCGACGAAGGCGTGGTCGTGCTGGCACGAACTTTCGACGCCGGGGCGGCCTTGGCACTGGACATCGCCGAGGGAGATCGCGAGGACATCAGCCGCGGACTGCTAGCGGGCGAAGCCGTAATCGGCACGGCATTAGCTAAGAGGTTGAATCTGACGGTCGGCGATCAACTGCCGCTACGCACACGGAAGGGAGAACAAAAGGTTCGCATCGCCGGAACGGTCACTGAATACATTGCCGGCGGCATGGCTGCATACCTTGATCGGGGGTCCGCCAAAAGCTTGTTCAAGTTGCCGGGCGTCGACGTTTTCATGGTAACTGCGCAGGATGGGATGATCGGGCCTTTGGGGAAACGGATGGAAGAGTTCTGCGAAAGCCGCGGGCTAATGTTGCAATCGAACGCCGAATTCCGGGCCAGGATTCATCACATGATGGCCGGCGTGATCGGCTTCTTATGGCTGCTGATGGCGCTGGTATTTGTCGTGGCTTCGCTGGGGATCGTTAATACACTAACGATGAACGTGCTGGAGCAAACACGGGAAATCGCCCTGCTACGAGCCGTGGCTCTCTGCCGGCGGCAAATCCGAAAAATGGTCTTTTTCCAGGCTCTGGCGCTCGGTTTGTGCAGCCTGGTGCCCGGCATTGGACTGGGGCTGGTGCTGGCCTATCTGATGAATCTGTCTACGCACGTGCTGTTAGGGCAGCCGGTCGATTTTCATGCTGACGGTTGGTTCGTGGCGGCCTGTGGCGCGGCTTGCTTGATCATCGCTTCAGGAGCTTCTTGGATTCCCGCGCGGCGCGCATCGCGACTTCAAATCGTCCGCGCACTACAATACGAGTAGCACGTCCCTACGTCGGCGGTCCGCCGACAGAGCGTCTACTTGCCAGCAGGCGGTAACGGCGCATGAACAGAGACAAGTCGAAAGTCGCCTTTCTAAAGATTTCTGAATTTTTGCGCGCGGTCCACTCGGCATGCATTTGGGCAATGCGCTCGAACGCAGCGTTACAATGCCTAAAGAATGGGCAGTCGGCTCAACTTTTGGTCTTGATGCGGAACCCGGAATGCCGTTACTTTTCCCCCGGAGCTGGTGCGGTCGAGAGTCGGTTGGGACGCCGACATCTCAGGCCGTCATGTTTTGCCGGAGGTATACGTGACTGACAGGGAGCCAACGATGGTGAGGAGATCGAGCGTGGCCATCCTCGGCATGTGTCTGATTGGAATCGCATCCGCAGCACGCGCCGAAGAGAAAAAAGGATCCTTGGTAATCATCGGCGGAGCGTTGCGTAATACGGAACGCAAGGACTGGGAGCGCGAGATCTGGGAAACGGTGGTCGACCTGGCCGGTGGCGATTCGGCCAAGATCGCCGTCTTTCCAACAGCCAGCGGCACGCCGCGCGACAGCGGTCAGCGTGCGGTCGCCACGCTCGAAAAACTCGGCGCCGAAGCCTTCGTCGTGCCGTTGGGCATGATGAACGTGGACGTCGATTTTCGCAAAGTCGTGGTCGACGAAGACATCGTAGAACAAGTGCGCAGCTCGACCGGTGTGTTCTTCACCGGCGGCGATCAGAAGCGAATCACCAAAGCGCTGCGCACTGAAGACGGCAAGAATACGCCGCTCTTGGACGCCGTGTGGGAAGTTTACAACCGGGGCGGAGTCATTGCCGGCACGAGCGCCGGCGCTGCCGTGTTGAGCCGCGTGATGTTCAGCGACCCTGACAGCGTGCTCTCCACGCTCAAACAGGGGGTCAAGTTCGGCAAGGAAATCGATGACGGGCTGGGCTTCCTCGATCCCTCGTGGTTCATCGAGCAGCACTGCCTGACCCGCGGTCGCTTCGCCCGCGCCTTAGTCGCCATGCACTCACAGGGTTTGAAATTCGGCATCGGCGTCGACGAGAACACGGCCTGCGTCGTGCGTAACGGCTACGAGGTCGAAATCGTGGGCTACAAAGGTGCCGTGGTGCTCGACCTGTCCAATGCTAGCCACGATCCCGACGTGCAGGGATTCAACCTGAAAAACGTGCGGATGACGTATCTGGATCATGGCGACACCTTCAACCTGCACACGCTCGAGGTGATGCCGGCCAAGGAAAAGCAGCAAGGTAGCGTGGCTATGCCGCAGGGAACCGAGCTGGAAAACGAACCCTCGCGGACCGACATGTTCCTGGATATTCTCGGCAACACCACGGTCTTTGACGTGCTGGTGCGTCTCATCCAAAGCCGTAAGGTCGAAGCGATCGGCCTGGCCTTCGACGGGCTGGCCGCACGCGATGAACCCACGCAGGGATTTGAATTTCGCTTTTATCCCGGCGCGGATAGCGCCGGCTGGTACGGCGAGGTGCCCGAAGGGACTGGCTTTACCGTGAGCAACATCCATCTGGATGTTCGGCCCATCGAAATCTCCGGTCCGCTCTATAAGTAAACCTGGTCGATGCGCGCCCGCGCGGCGCAGCCGGCGTCAGCCTTGGTGTTCTTTTCCATGATGTTCCTATCAAGGCGGTAATACGCGCGCTACCGAAGGTGTCCTTGTCGCTGACAAGGGCCGCATTAATACCGTAAGATCACGTCGGCATACACCCGGTTCTTCAACACGTCACCCCATTGCGTGACCGGGTATTCCCAACCGAAGCCAAGTTCCATATTGCCGCTCGGCTTCCATTTGGCGCCAATGACGTTCGTCACCACGTTATTGCCAGCAACCCCGTTGGACGGCAGATTGATCAGGTCCAAGGCACCAAACGGGATGCCCGACTGGACTCCGGCGCCGTCCATCCAGTGAAACCAGTTGAGCCCGATCAGCGGGTAGATGTGCCCGGGCAGCTCGTAGTCCCACTGATTGGACCAGTACCACAGCTGCGTCCCCAAGTTACGATCCTCGGGCAGGCGAAAGCCCGTGCCCGAGAGCCAGTGGCCGCGGCCGAAGATTTGCTTGCCGGCCGTCACGAAAATGTGAAAGTCGCCATTGTCGAAGTTCGACAGCGCTCCGGGAGAGCCGGGAATGAAGTACGTGATCCCGCCTGAAACCAGGAATTGGTTTTCGACGTCTCGGATAAAGTTGAACTTGGCCCCCACCGGCGCCGAGAGGAAACCGGCCGGATTGCTGCCGCCGCCGTTATTGGCCTGATTGACCGAAAAGTAGCTCAATCGCGGCGCGATGATGCTCCACCGATCGGTGATGCGCCCACGGAATTGTGCGGCCCAAACCTGGGCGTCTCCCCCACCAGAAAACGTCGGCAGGCTATTGTCGATGAACATCCCGCGCACTTCGGTCAGCGAGCGCGGGTCTTCGAAGAAGAACGGGTTCGAGATCGGGCTGACGAAGTGATCGAAGCAGTGATCGCTGGGCAGCAGCCCAAAAATGCGGCGGCGGCCGTTGAACGAGTCGCAGCATTCGGCACAATCGTCACAGCGGGCGCAGGCTTCACTCAGCGAGGGTGTCGCCGAGCAGCAGGTCGGTACGGCGCTGTCGCCGTCGTCGGCGCGGCTGGCGAGGTTCAGGCCACCAAGAACACAAACCATGGCTGCCCAAACCCGTAGACGTAACATGCGTCGCTCTCCCCGTGCGCTAATTGCCAGAAATCCCCTGTCGTTTCTGGCTATCGGCTGGCGAGGACAGACTTGATCTAATTTCCACTTGCGGACTTAAGTTTCGGATCGATTGGTGTGTTCCGTAAAACCGTCAGAGTGGGTGGTCTGTAGACGACCAGATGCGGCTCAAGACTCCGCTCCGTTCTCTTAAGACATTGAGTGCCCCCAGAGCGTACTTCGCCCAGGACATTGGTCTTCCGCGCGCGTCGCGTCAGTTCTACTCAGTGTTGCGCAATAGCGCCTGGTGTTCTTTCACAACCTGGGCTTGGGCCGGATCGCGGGCCAGGTTGTGGAACTCGTGGGGGTCGTTGTCGTGATCGTACAGTTCCACGCCCTTGTGCCCTTCGTCCCACTCGGTATAGCGGTAACGTTCGCTGCGAACCGATCGGCCCATGGCATTTTCGCCGCGGCGCACCTGGGTATGGGCCCCTTTCTTCCACGGTTGCTGCGGATCGTCGAGCAGCGGGCGCAGGCTGCGCCCTTCGAGCCGCTCAGGGGCCGGCAATCCGCACAGATCGGCCAGCGTGGGATAGACGTCGATCGATTCCACCAGCCGCGGGCAACCCTGGCCGGCAGCTTTCATGCCCGGCGCCGCGATCACGATCGGCACCCTCGACGATTCTTCGAACAAGGTCATCTTCTGCCACAGCCCATGCTCGCCGAGATGGTAGCCGTGATCGCTCATGAAGACCACGATCGTGTTGTCGGTCAGGTGCAGTCGGTCGAGCGTGTCGAGCAGGCGGCCGACTTGGGCATCCATAAAGCTGATCGATGCCACGTAGGCCTCAATGGCCTGTTTTTGCAGTTCTGTGTTGATGCCATAGTTCGGCGTCTTCACGGTGATGGCTAGCGGCGGAATGTCGTCACGATCGTCCGTCGGCTCGTTGACCAACGCGATGTGTTCCAGCGGGTAAAGTCCGAAATATGACTTTGGCGCGACGTAGGGCGTGTGGGGCCGATAAAATCCTACGGCCAGAAAGAACGGCTCGGCCGCATGCTTCTCCAGCAGTTCGATGGCCGAGGTCGCGCCGCGACCGTCGGTTTGTTCGAGATCGGTGCCGTCGGCGGCCAACCACGACAGCGTGGCCCCAAAGCCCGTACCTGGCGTTATGGAAAAGATTTTGTCCTCGTCGTCCTTGTCCCGGCCGCGCGGATTGACCACCTCTTGCCATGACTGCGGATCGTCGAGCCCGCTGGTACCGATCCCTCCGGGCACGCCGTAGTGATAAAGTTTTCCGACCCGAGCCACGTAGTAACCATGTTTGCGGAACAGCTCGGGCAAGGTGACGACGTCGGGAATGTTCTTACGAAAGTGAACCTGGTTGTCGAGCACGCCGGTGGTATCAGGTCGCAGGCCGGTAAGGAATGATGCTCGGCTGGGGTTGCACAAGGGAAACTGGCAATAGGCGCGATCGAAGCGCATACCTCGCACGGCCAGGCGGTCGATGTTGGGCGTCTTCACCTGCGGATCGCCATAGCAGCCCAAGCGATTGTTCAGGTCGTCGGATGCGATGAACAGGACGTTACGCTTCTTCGCCGGCGTGTCGGCGGCGTTGGCCTGCGGCACGACGTGATGCGCCGTGAACATGACGAGACAGGAAGCCAGGATGCAGGAGGGCGAAAGGCGAATCATATGGGTTGCTTCTGAATGCCAAGAATTACGGATCATCGCCAACGGACGGCGCGAAAACGACGGCGACCAGCTAGAGCACAGACCGGTCGCGTTGCGCCGTTTATACTCGCCAAGAAATCGTCACGCCAGCAGCGCGCACCCGCGCACGCTTGCTTGACGCTCGGGCGGTTGACTTCTATGGTGACGGGCGATTCGCGGGAATGGCCGCTGCATATCAAGCCGGGAGATTCTTGTGCCGTTTGATTCGAAGCTGCAACGAACGATCATGGGACGTTTCGCCACGGGGGTCACCGTTGTGACGACGGGGCGCGAAGGGGATTTTAGCGGGCTGACAGCCAATGCCGTGGCCTCGCTGTCACTGACGCCTCCCTTGGTGCTCGTGGCCGTCGAGCGTAGCGCTCACTCGCACGAATATCTGCTGCGGCATCGTAATTTTGCCATGAACATCCTGGCTGCCACGCAGGAGCACCTGTCGCAGCGGTTTGCCACCCGCGGCCCCAAGGTATTTGCCGACTTGGAGTTCGTAACCGGCGCCTCGGGCGCACCGATCCTGGCGGGCACGCTGGGTTATGTCGATTGCCAGGTAACCGAGATCCTGCCCGGTGGAGACCACGACATTTTCGTGGGCGAAATTCTGACCGGCGAAGCGCACGACGGGGCGCCGCTGTTGTATTTCGCCGGAAAATATCGCGCCCTGGCCGAAGGCTAGGACCCCGCCAAGCTAAACCGCCACGACCTGTTCTTTGGCGGCATCCCACAGCATGACTTTGGTCTCGCGGTAGGCGTCTTCGCCCAGCTTGATGGCGACCATCAGCGCACAGCCTAGCTCGGCATTGCAGGCCAACTCGGCCTGGCCGCGCACGGCATCGATGAAGTTCCCCACGTGATCGCGGCGTGGCTCGTTGGGGATCGTGACTTCCATCTGCCCGCCATTGGCCGCGGAGAACTCTTGCTTCCAAGTGGGTTGCCCGCGCAGCTTCAAGCCGCCACCGAATTCGATGGTGCCGTGCTGGCCACGAATGATGCGCGGAATGCCATTGTCGTTGGTCATCACGCTGGCCAGGAACACGGTGTGCTCGCTGGGGTACTCGATCAGCATGAAGTGGCTGTCGGGAATATCCCGTCCGTCTTTCTCTATGTACTGACCACCGCCAGCCACGACTTTTTTTGGGTATTCACCCTGGGGTCCAGAGATGGCCAAGACCAACGGCGCCAGTGCGTGATACAGCAGATCGGTAGCTACGCCGCCGTTGTACGCCCAATACTTGCGAAAGCGGAAGAAGTGATCGGGGTTCCAAGGAATCTTGGCGGCCAGTCCGAATTCGTGTCCCAGCCACATGTCCCAGTCGATATGGTTTTCGCCCTGCTTGTCGGGGCCGGCATCGGCGTCGATGGGCCAGTTGAACTGCCCTTCGCGACTATTGCGGCAGTAGCCATTCTGCGACCATACGACCTTGCCGATGCGGCCGTCGGCAATCGCCTTGCGCGCGGCCCAAGCCTCGGGCTCAGAGGCGTATTGCGTGCCGACTTGCAGCTTGCGATTGAGCCGCTTGGCGGCGTCGCGCACGGCGATCGCTTGTGGAATCGTCAGCGTCATCGGCTTTTGCAGGTACACATCCTTGCCGGCCTCCATGGCGTCGATCGCTTGCTTGGAATGCCAGTGATCGGGGGTGGCGATGATCACGGCGTCGATATCCTTGCGATCGAGCAGCCGGCGATAGTCGTTGTAGCCTTCGCCGCCAGTGCGTTCACGATTTTGATTTACGCGCTTCTGGAAGACATCGCACACGGCTACGCAACGGAGGTTGTCGCGGTCGGCTCGACCGACGAGATCCCCGACATGCCCAGAGCCCATGCCGCCGACCCCGATGACGCCGAAATTGATACGGTCGTTGGCACCCAAGGCGTTGGCAGCCGCCGGCGCCCGGGCCAGGCCAGTGCCAATCACGGCTCCCGCGGCCGTGCTCGCGGCGACAAAATCACGACGTGAGAGACGCGACAATCGGTGATCCCTCATGGGTTTCCCTCGTTTGTACGGATGTGCGAAAAGTTGCGTCCCGCCCGCGCGGTGCGGAGCCGGTGCGATTCTAGATGCGGGTACCTCACGATGCAAATTCGCGTGTTACCGGGTGTTTTTCCGTACAGCCGCTCAAAACGCCGATCGCGCTCGATGTTCTCGGCCGCCGGGTTCCGCCGATCGGCGCTGAACGGTCTTTTTGCAATCCCTAGGGCTGCAGGGCCGACAAAACTGTCATAACCGCGCATGTTTTGATCTGCCATCAGGAAGCAGGGCCTTTCGTCGATAGCGACAGTGCCAGCGCAAGTGCGCATATTCACGAGGCAACCATGACGGAGCTTCAGGGATGGTCGCCTGCGTAATTGCCTTCTTGCACGCGGCGCCGCAGGTCGTTAGCCGCGCAGCCTGGGCCCTTCTGCTGACCTCCGCGATTGTCCTCGGCGCGTCGGATCTGTCGGCCGAGAGTACCGATCCGTCGATGGCGCGACTGCCTCCGGTATGGTCCACCGTCCCCCCAGTTGCACCCGTTGCGCGCTCGCTTTCGGGCAACGACGACCCCTTGCTGGACGAGTTCGACAAGCCGGTCGACTTCGTGCCGGCCAGCGGCGCCTGCGATGAAATTCTCGTACCGAAATACCGGCTGCTCGATCCGCTGTCGGTCTTCATGGGTTTGGATGGTTCGAAGCAGCCGCAAGATTTTGGCATTAACGCACAATTCGGCGGTCGTGCCGCGGTGAACTGGGCCGTGCCGCTGATCGAATCGCTCGGCATCGGCGCGCAGATTGGCACTGCCATTGATGCCACCGGCGACGCCGTGCAAGTTCAGCAGCGCATCTTAGGTTCCACAGGCCGCACGCAGAGCTATACCACTGTAGGCGTGTTCCAACGCACCGAGATGGGCCTTTTTTGGGGCCTGGCCTATGACTTCTTGCGGGAAGATTACTACGACAACTTCAGTCTTGGGCAATGGCGATTCAACGTCGGATACATGATCTCGCCGCGCAGCACGATTGGTGTCTGGTCCACAATTAGCGCCCAGAGCGATTCCGGCACCTTTGGTGCGACGCCGGTCACGCTGGTTCCCATCTCGCAAACCAACGCTTACTACAAGTACGTGTGGCCCAACGCGGTGCAGACCACGTTCTGGGGTGGGTTGGCCAACGAGCATGGCCAGGTGAACGCCGTCCTCGGCGATTTGCGCGAGCTGCACAACACGTTTGTGTTTGGCGCCGAACTGCAAATTCCGCTCACAGACCGGCTGGCGATCTTTGGCCAGGCAAACTTTATCACGCCGGCTAGCTCGGGCACGGTCGATTCGTACCTAGGCTTCGTCTATTTCCCGCACGGCGGGGCGCGGCGCGTAGTGCAGTCTTCGTTCGCACCGCTACAGACCGTGGCGGCGCCGACGAACTTTGCGGTCGACTTGCGGCGCTAAAGACTTAGCCCGCAGCGACGCTTACCACTTGAAGCCAGGGCGAAGCTGCTCGTTGACGATACAGCCGTCGGGCCACTGTCCGGCGGCCAGTTTCACCAGGCATTCGGCGGCCAGGCAGGCCATGGCTTCGCCCGATTCTTCGTCCAGCCCGCCCATGTGCGGCGCCATGACGACGTTGTCGAACTTGAGAAGCGGGCTCGTCAGCGGCAGCGGCTCGACCTTGAAGACATCCAGGCCGGCACCTGCAAGATGCCCGCTGGCCAGGGCCTCGGCCAATGCGTCTTCGTCGACCAGTCCACCGCGGGCGGTATTGATTAACACCGAGCCACGACGCATCAGGCCCAACGTGCGGCGATTCACCAGGTCGCGCGTGTCGGCTGTCGCCGGCAGATGCAAACTGACGATGTCGCTCTGGGCGAACACGTCGTCCAACGAGCACAGTTCGACGCCATGCAGGGCCGTAAAGTCGCGGTCTGCAAACGGATCGTGCGCGATCACGCGCAAACCCAGACCCACAGCGCGAGGAACCACGGCGCGGCCGATGCGCCCCAAGCCCAGCAGCCCAATCGTCTTGCCGGCCAGCCGCCACAAGGGGCGGCGCGACCATTCTCCACGGTGTACCTCGGCATCGCGGCGGGAGACATCGCGGTAGACTCCAAACAGCAGCGCCAATGTCTGTTCGGCCACCGAATGCTCATTCGTGCCGGGGGTGATCGCCACGGCGATTCCCAGTTCGTTGGCGGTCGGCATGTCGACGGCGTCGTAGCCGACTCCGGCCCGTGCGATCGCCCGCAGCTTGGAAGCCTTGAGAACTTCCGGAGTATATGGCTCCGAACCGGCCAACACGCCCGAGACGCCTTCCAGGTGCTTGATCAACGCTGCGCCGCGCAAATCGGGCTCGGCGACCGTGGGAAACGTGACTTCAAACCCGGCCCGCTCGATGATGTCGCGAAACTTGCCTCGAGTGTCCTTGAGCAGATACGGAGTGACCAAGATGCGCGGCATGGCAATTTCGCAGGGGGGGTGAATGAGCGGCGAGACCAGCAAATCGGCAGAGCGCGATTGTTCTACCCCGAGGCCTGGGGAACTTCAAGGCGGGTGGCCGCTGGTGGAGCGAAGTTCCAATTCGCAGACCAGTGTTTTTCAGATCAAGAATCTTGTTGACGAGAATAGCAACCGGCCGACGTCGACGGTTGGGGCAGCCCCGGGCCTTGGGGTTGGCGTTTCGCAGGCCGCCGGCTCGGACAGGTTCCCTCGCTAGCACGATGGCTTTCGTCTGCAGTTTTCAATCAGCAAAAAGATGCGAGCGCAAGGAACAACAATATCCCCTCAACGGCGATAAATCCAAGGAGCGTCGAAAGTGGCGTGCAGCGGCAACCGCTGGCGAAATCTGCACGTCCGCGTGTAACTATCTCGTGCTTGAATCTTCCGCCAGTTTGCGGCGGAAAGAGCGGACGTTGTCCTGGACCACTAAAGGCAACTTCGAGCGCAGCAAATTCTTGCCGTCGAACCAGGCCTCTGGCTCGGCGAAGGCGATATGGCATTCCACGAACAGCGCGCCGGCCGGCTGGTGGAGTTGGGTGATCTTCATGTATCCCCCTAGCCCAGAATAAGGTTTCGCCGCTCCCTCGGTCAGCTTGCCGCTTTTGTCGCGCAGCAGCGGGCTCCAGGTATTGGAGAATTCCTGGTCTTTGTTGAATCGCTCGTCGAGTTTAATTCGTGCGACGATTGACTCGGGCCGTTTTTCGCGCACCGCGAAGCCGACGCCGCGCAACTGCACCCGATTCAAGATGGGCACGTTGACCAGCAGGTAACTCTCCTCGCGCTCGGCGGTTTTTTCTGGTGCCAGATCGCGGGCCTGCAACTCGGCTGCCGTTAGTGCGCGTGCAGTTGTGTGATCGGAATCGTTGCCGCTCGCGGCCTGGGCGCCTGCCAACGCGCCGAACAAGTCCTGCCGGATGATCGCTTCGAGCGTACCGTAAGCGACGAAACAAAAGTCGAGGCGCTGCCCATGCCGCGCGCCGCTGGCGTCTTCGATCGAATTCATCTCCAGGTCGAAGGGCGAGACGATCGCATTGCGCATAAACCGATCGAGCGGATACTTGCCCGCCGCGCGCCGCAGAGCCTCTTGCTGCGCAGCGCCGTCCAGATCATCGGGCATCTGGGCCGTGGGGAGCGCCACGGTCTCGCCCGAGGGGAATGTAATACCGTGGCTGGAAAGATCTTGGACCAGGTCGCCCGCAGGCGGCGCCGCGTGGATGACGGCATTCCCGCACAAGAGCGCAAGCCCGAGCGCCGCCAACCGAGCCGTAGTGCGAATTCGGCAAATCATAGGAGCCGGTTCCGTCTGCGCATCGCGCAGCATGCACGTTTCTTAGAAGTCATGTTTCGTTGAAGTCACTTCGCGACGGTAGCTGCCGTGGCGCTGCGCAACAGTCGCTCTAGACCCAGACAATCGTCTGCGGTTTGCAAGGTGCTCTCTACCCCACGCTGCAGCTGAGGACTCATGGCCAGGTCGTCTCCCGGAGGCAAGTCGACCAGGGCAAACGCCTCTTGCGACGGCAGCCCAAAGGTAAACAGCCCGGCGTCCACGTACAGCTTACGATCTTCTTTTGCGCCGGTGACCAGGCGGCGAACTTTTCCGTCAACCAGGTGATATTGGCCTGCGTCGTCGCGCTCGAGCGCCCAGACAAATGTTTGCAGTTTTCCGTCGGTGGGAGAAACCAGCACGGCGTGGCGATGGATCACATGCTGGTTGCGGCCCGCGATACGTTGGATCGCGGTGGCGTCGAACACCACCATGGTTGGCGTGCGGGCCACTTGCAGCGCCTGATCAAGACTGGCCTCGTTACCGGCGAGAGAGCTGCGTTCGACAAAGCCCAGCTTGGGGCCGAATTGGCCGAGCGTCTTGGTCGAGACGATCATCTCGCGCCCTTTGGTCTCGGTAGCGAGGCCGACGGCGACACGAGTCAAGCGATAATGCGCCGGCTTGATGGAAGGATCAGGCACAACATCGGCCAAGATGGTTAGATGGAATAGCGACACAAGCCGCGACAATGAAGACGGGACCTTGGCGATATCCCCCTCGGTCACGCGTGGCACGCTGTGCAACACGATGCGTGTGCCGCCGGCCGGCTTCGGAGGAATCACCGTGCCAGGTTCGATGCGCGGCAGCTCGTGCGGTCGCACGTCTACCGATTCATTCGCAGGCGCCCGCTTGGCAACGGTGTCACTCACCGGCAAGACCGTGAGCGTGCTGCGACGTACGTCGGCAAGCGGCTGCGTCATGTGCTTCCAAAACACATAAGCACCAGACACCGTCAGAGCGACGATCAGCACCGGCAGGCCGGCGAGCAGCAATTTGACGCGGGTCGCACGCATACGTTGATGATCCGGCGGGTTGCGATCGGCGCGCCTGTCAGACACGGACGTCGCACTTGCAAGAGAACCTACGGCGTGGATCGTACATCCATGACATGATCCAGTGCTAGTGCGACGAGTTGCTAGCGGCACTCGTCCGACTCGATTCGACCATCGCGGATGCGGATCAGACGCTCGGCGCCTTCGGCCACCACGGCATCGTGCGTGACCAAGACAATCGTCATGCCCATGCGGCCGTGCAGGTCGCGAAACAGCCCCATGATATCTTGGCCGGTTTTAGTGTCGAGGCTGCCGGTGGGTTCATCGGTCAACAACAGGATTGGATCGTTCGCCAAGGAGCGCGCGATAGCCACGCGCTGGCGTTCGCCGACGGACATGCTGTGCGGCAGGTGATGTGCGCGATGCGCGATGCCCGCCTGGGCTAGCAACTCGGCAGCTTTACGCGCGCGATCGCGCGGCGCGAGGCGGCCCTCGAACATCGGCACCTGCACGTTCTCGAGCGCAGTGAGCATCGGGAGCAAATGAAACGACTGAAAAACGAAGCCGATTTTTTCGGCCCGCACACGGTCGGTGTGCCGCATGCGGCTGACCGGCTGACTCTCGAAATAGACTTCGCCCGAAGTGGGTGTATCGAGCAGTCCCAGGATCTGCAGCAGGGTCGATTTGCCGCTGCCACTGGGACCCATGATGGCGGTGAATTCTCCACGGCCGATCGACAGGTTCACGTCGGCCAGCGCCGTGACGTTACCATCCGGGTGTACCTTGGTGAGACGCTCGGCTCGCAGCAGGATGTCGGTCTTGGCGGCTGAGGAGTGGATCATGGAATCTTGCGGGCACGGCACCCACGCGTTGGCCGCGATAGCGTTCGGTTCGATGGCAAGCTGCTGGACCATAATTATTCAGAGGCTGCGGCGGGCGACAACTGTCGATCCCAACCCCTCGGGTGCTGCACGACTGCGAAACTACGCAACGACGCTCCTGTGAAACCGGGAAAGTTTAGGACGAGACTTACGCAAGTCAAAGCGTCCTGGCGGCCGAGCAATTCAGTGGTCACCCCCGGTCCAGAACTCGATTTCGAGCGGGGTGCCTGAAAGACAGAGCGCACCGCGGTAGCCATCTAGCGGAAACAGATCGCGCACGGACCAGACTGTGTTGGGCCGGGCTGGGATTTGGACAGAGTGCCAGGCCGCGCCATCGGCGGCTGCGGAGCTGACATCGAACTCGGTCAAGGGCATGGCCAGTCCGGTGCCTACGGCCTTGATAACCGCCTCTTTGCGAGTCCAGAGGCGAAAAAACGAACTCAGGATTTTTCCCTCCGCGTCGGCAGCGACCAGCAAGCGAGATTCTTCCGGCGTGAAATGCTTGCGCCCGATCGCCAATGCTTGCGGTACATCGCGCACGAATTCGATATCGATTCCCAGCTCGCGCCCGCGGCAAAAGACGTACAACGCAAAATCGCCGCGGTGCGAGACGTTGAAGTCGATCTCGGCGGCCGCGGCGGGAGCCTCGACCGCCGGCTTTCCGCGCTCGCCGTAACGAAACACGATCTCTTCGGGAGCGACGTGGGCATACGCGCCCAACAATCGACGGAGCGTGGCGCGGGCCGCGATATAACGCTCGCGATGGTGGTCGAAATGGAATCGTTCGGCACGGCTGCGCTCGTCGGCCGCGAGCACCGAAACCATTTCTGATAGCGCCGACGAATCCGGGGCAATGCCGGCCCGCCACACGTGTGCCACCGCCGGCACCAAGCGGGGATGTTCTCGGGGAGAGTTGTAGATTTCGGCCATGGCGCAGCATCCATCGCGGACTTCGTGCCCCCGTCGCTTGCGCTTCGGGAAAGTAGCGAGGCCCGGTGCAGCCTGCGAACATTGAGCGGCAAACTCTTCACGATCGGCACAGATTAGCACAACTGAGCCGGGCGCGCGCCCTATGCCCCGCGATCACGACTGTGCGAAAGCCCGCCGGCTATTGTAGGGTGTCGCGGGGGACCGATACGAACAAAGGCTCAGTTTGCGCCGTGTTCGAACGCGGGGACGGATCCCCCTGCAGGCGCCCGATGTCACGCCAGGGATGGTTATCGATGGACAGGCGCCGCGCGTGGTGCAGTTCGCCCTGGGCGATTCGCTGTTTTCTGCTGCTGGCGCTAGCGAGCGGTTGCAAGAATCCGCTGCAGGTGGCGACCAACAACCGTGTCGTGGTTGCCATGCCCAGCAATCGCAGCCAGCAAGCGCTGGCGGCGATCCCCGTTACCCCGAGGCAAGGTGGTGACGAACGGCGCATCGCGATCGTGGACGTCGATGGCCTGCTAGTGAATCAGGCGATGACGGGTCTGTTTAGCGAAGGAGAAAATCCCGTCGCATTGTTTCGCGAGAAGCTCGATCGCATTGCCAATTCGCAGTGCTGGGCCGGCGTAGTGCTGCGGATCAACAGCCCGGGTGGCGGCGTGACGGCATGCGACGTCTTGCGGCACGATTTGCAGGAATTCAAGGCCCACACGCGATTGCCGGTGATCGCCTGCCTGATGGATGTCGGCGCGGGGGGGGCATATTACCTGGCCACGGCCACGGATCACATCATCGCGCACCCCACTTCGATCACCGGCGGCATCGGAGTTATTCTCAATCTATATAACCTTGAAGACACCATGGGCATGTTCAACGCCGTCGGCACGCCGATCAAGGCGGGTGAAAATATCGACCTTGGAACGCCGATCACGACGCAAAGCGAGGCCAGCCGCGAAATTCTGCAACGCATGGCCAACGAGTTCCACGATCGTTTTCGCCATATCGTGATCGAGGCGCGGCCACGGTTGGGTACGGCCCCACCCGAGGTCTTTGACGGGCGCGTCTTTACGGCCCACCAGGCGATGCAACTGGGTTTGGTGGATTCGATCGGATACCTGGACGAGGCGGCCGAGATGGTGCGGCAAATGAGCAACGCGCCGGGCGCCTCGCTGGTGCTCTTGCACCGCCCCAGCGATGGAGCCCGCACCCCCTACGACGTGACGGCGAATGTGCCGATGCAAGGGAGCTTGCTGCCCGTGAGCGTTCCTGGGATCGAACGGGCGCGGCTGCCGACGTTTTTGTACCTGTGGCAGCCTGAGCCGACCATGGAAAAGCTTAGCGGCAAATAGAACCACGAGTTGCCAGTGATTTGGTGCGGGGCTGCGACTCTGATACCGCGTTACGGCAGCTTCGCGTCCCCGCTTCGTTGTTTTCTAACGCCTGCGCGCGCCAGGTTGGGTCAGGGAGCGGCTCATCTGCCGGTCATTCGATCGGCAGGCCCGGCTGCTGAAGAAGCCGGATGTGCCGGCTCTGCGGGTGATTCTTTGCCCCGCTGTGCCCCCTGTTCTCGGCGAAATCCGTAGGAACACTAGGGTCCCCACCTCCCCAGCGGAATCGGGGCCATGGGCGGGACATTTCCTGAATCGACCGCCGAGGTGCGTCCGATCTTGCCAAACGTATAGTCTACGGAAGCTGCGGGGACAGTATCGACCAATTAGCCGTGCGCCGCCGATGCGATTGATCACGCTGGTTTACCGAAATATTACGCGTCGCCGCATTCGCTCGGCATTGACCGTCAGCGGCATGGCCGTGGCCGTGGCGGCTGTCGTGGCGCTGGTGGGCATTGCCGACGGATTCCAACGCTCGATGCTGGACATGTATCAGTCGCACGGCGTCGACATCGTCGTGGTTCGGGCACGCGTGGCCGATCGCATGACCAGTGAGCTCGATCAATCGATTGGCGGCAAGATTGCCGCGATTCCGCCGGTTTCGACCGTCGAGCCTGTATTGCTGGACGTCGT
>DASXEJ010000018.1 GCA_036490175.1 Pirellulales bacterium
TGGGCCAAGACACGCTGGCCGGCTGGATGAGGGCGCCTTCGGACATGGACGCGATTCGTGCTCGGCAGGAGCTCGTTCGCCAGCTGTCCGGATGCCTCGACCTGCGCGAGGCGCTGGCGTCGCTCGATGCCGACTTGGGGCGAGTCGTGCCCGAAGGGCTGATTCAATGGGCCAACGCTCCGCCGATATTGCCATCAATCGTGGCGCGCGTTGTCGGCGCGGCGCTGGTGTGGGGAATGGCCCTCGCAACCGTGATGGGGATTGTGCGTGGAGGAGAATGGTGGCTGGCGCTTGTCATGTTGGCTGTGCTCGAGGCCGGCTTCTATCTCGCGCGCCGGCTAGTGGCCCGGGGGATTGGGCAGCACGTTGGTCCGGCCGGACACGCGCTGGGGGTGCTTTATCGCTTACGCGCCGTGCTGCGCGATCGAACTGATGTGCCGCACGGTTTGAGCGACCTGGTCGCGGCGCTCGATCGCGCACTGACGCTGCCGGCCGGGTTCGTCGCCGAGGTGTATGGTCTGACTCTTCAAAACAGCTTCTTGCACGCGCTGAAGGTGCAAGGGATGCCGCTGTGGGAAATGTGGCGTTTGCGGGCCCGGCCCGCTGTGCCCGCGGCACTTGCGGCAGCCGGCCAGATCGAAGCCCTGGCGGCCCTGAGCGCCTATGCTTATCAGCGCCCCACCGATCCGTTTCCTGAACTCGTGGAACGCGGCCCGCTCTTTGCCGGCGTGGGTCTCGCCCATCCACTAATGCCGCCCGGCACCTGCGTGCGTAACGATCTTTCGCTGGGGGGCGAACGGTGCTTGATCCTGATCAGCGGCTCGAACATGTCGGGAAAAAGCACGCTCCTGCGCACTGTGGGCACCAACACCGTGCTGGCGTTGGCTGGTGCACCGGTACACGCCCAGCGGCTGACACTGTCGCCCGTGACCTTGGGAACGGCGATGCGGTTCCGCGATTCGATTCATCAAGGCGCTTCGTACTTCTATGCGGTGCTGAAGCGATTGCGGGCAGTGCTCGATCTCGCTGGGCACGAGCGGCCGTTGCTGTTCTTGTTCGACGAGATCCTGCAGGGAACCAATTCGCAAGATCGGCTGACCGGGGCCGAAGCGTTGATGCGCAAGCTGCTCGCCGAGGGGACGATCGGACTGATGACTACGCACGATCTGGCGCTGACGCGCGTGGCTGACGACCTGGCCCCGCGTGCCACAAACATGCACTGCGAAGACCAATTGATCGACGGCCTGATGACGTTCGACTACAAACTTCGGCCGGGGGTCGTGACCAAGAGCAATGCGCTGGCGCTGATGCGCTCGATGGGGTTGGACGTGTGAATCGTGGGCAGTGGGCTAACTCTTCCGTTATTTGCAGACACCGTCGGTGCCCGCGCGCCGGCAGGCGCGAAATGGAATCTCCGCCACAGCTAGTATCACGAGTGCCGTAAGGATGCTACTTCGACCTATAGACGGCGCGCTGGCGCCGCCGTACGAGGGTGGCGATGGCGCAAGCGGCGCCAACCACGGCCAGGAAGAAGGCCCCTGGCTCGGGAACTGTCGCTACGATTTGGCCCGTGAACTCATAATGAACGAGTTGGCCTGCTGCCGGCACGGTCAGCGTAACGTCTATCGGAATCGTCAACTGCTCGACACCAGGGCCGGGCGTCAAGAATTCGCCTAGACCGCTGGTCACATTCCCCAAGGGGCTGACGAGCGACTGAGAGCCGAGAAAGCCAATCGAGGGCGTCGCCCAGTTCAAGGCTCCGGCCGTCACTTGTTCGCTGAGCAGATTGGCCGAGAACGTGCCGTCCGCGTTAAGCGGAATGTCGCTGCCGGCAAACGACAGCAGCATGCCTGCCAGATACCCGATCGATGAGCCACCGAACTCGGGATTGACAATTTGGCCGGCAAAATTCGCGGGTACGTTTCCGGGAGTAAACAACCCGGGTGTATTTCCGACCGCGATCTGAACCGTCGACAAGTTCAGGTCACCGGAGGGCCCAATGGTGACAGACAGGCTGCCATTCAACGACGTAGTAAGTGAGCCGACAACTTGGGCAGTGATCGGTTCTTGGACGTTCTGATTTGGGGGATCAAAATTGTCTACGTAGCCAGAGCCCGTCAGGAAACTGGCAGAAGGATCAATGACGAGGTCCGCTGCAGACACCCCGCCGGTAGCGCCAAGCACGAGTACCGGCAGCCCGATGGCAATGCACCAGACGAATCCCCTTTGCACCTGGCGACGGCGGGCAGCAGCGGCGAAACGCGTGGCGATGGTTTTAGTCAGAGCCGTTCGATGAATTGTCATCGCGATAGTCATTAGCCTCTCCTAGGTTGCAAAGATATTCAAAGTTTGTTGATGAGATGTCAGATTGATGATTGGTGTCTTGCGCCGGCACGAGGCCAAGCGGTCGATTCATCGCAAGGCCCAAGGCATTACCGCACATAGTCGTGCCCGACGCGGCACAAGCCATGCGGGAATGGCGAATTGACCGAGACGACGTGTCACGCCGCGCGTGGCAAGGGTCATTACCAAGTAGACCGAGAAAGAAACCCGATCTAAAACGGCCGCTTGTGGGACGCGCGCTTAGGTGCGTGCGGTCAGAATTGTCATTAGCGTTCCTCCGCCTCGTTGCAGGGCGGTAGTACGCGTGACGCTGGCGGGTTGCCGAGCCAGGGTGTTAGGGGCCGATCAACGACACGATCAGGCCGAATTCCCGTAGAACTCATTGGCAATACCCCAGTAGCAGCTGCCTCAACTTCTAGACACAACGAGGTCCAGAATGCGGTACGGATCGCTCCAGCATCCGTTACGTTCCGGAAGTATAGATACGCAAACATGCCAGGGTCAAGAAAATTGTTCGACACACGATTCGTCTGCGCAATTTGAACTTGAAACACCCCGCTGACCGCTGGGCAACGCCACGGTTTGGCTGTGCGACGTCCTCAGCCCGACCAACGATACCGTCAGCATCTTGGCCCGCTCCATGACCTACGCCCGCGGCTCGGTCATGCTCCACGGGTCGAGGGCCTTCTTGAGTGTGTCTTCGGGCAGGATCTGCTTTTCGACGCACAATTCGCGAATGGTCTTACCCGACTTCATCGCTTCCTTGGCCAGTTTGGCGGATTCGTCGTAGCCGATATACGGGATCAAGCTGGTGACCATCGACAGGCTTTTTTCGACGCTGGCTTCGCAGGCTTCGGGATTGGCCAGCATCTCTTCGGCGCAGAAATCAACAAAGGCGCGCGTCACGCCGGTCAGCAGCGCAATGCTTTCCAGCGTCGTCTGGCCCATCACCGGCATCATGATGTTGAGCTGGAACTGGCCGCCGGCGGCGCCGCTGATGGTGATCGTCTGGTCGTTCCCCATTACCCGCGCCGCGACTTGCATCATGCTCTCGCACATCACGGGATTCACCTTGCCAGGCATGATCGAGCTGCCGGGCTGCCGATCGGGCAGCATTACTTCGTAGAAGGCGCAGCGCGGGCCCGAGCCTAGCCAGCGAATGTTGTTGGCCACGTTGAACAGCGTCATGGCGATGGTGCGCAGCAGGCCGTGACATTCGACCAATCCGTCACGCTGGGAATTGGCCTCGAAATGGTTCTTGGCTTCGATGAAAGGGATGCCGGTCTCCTTCACCAGCGCCGCGGCCACGCGACGGCCGAACTCGGGATGTGTATTGATGCCGGCACCCACGGCGGTGCCGCCGGCCGGAAGTTCGAGAATCGATTTCTGCGCCAGACGGGCCCGCTCGACAGACAGTTGCAATTGGCGGGCAAAGCCTCCCACTTCCTGTCCCAGGCGCAGCGGCGTGGCATCGGCCAGGTGGGTGCGGCCGATCTTGATGATCTTGTCCCACTCGGCGGCTTTGCGCGCCAGTACGGCCTGCAACTTTTCCAGCGCCGGGATCAGATCACGCTCGACCGATTGCGCCACGGCCACGTGGATGGCCGTGGGAAACATGTCGTTGGTGCTTTGCCCCATGTTGACGTGATCGTTGGGATGGATCGGCTTATCGGCTTTGAAGCGATCGCCACCTGCGATCTCGATTGCTCGATTGCTGATCACCTCGTTGGCGTTCATGTTGCTCGACGTGCCCGACCCGGTCTGAAAGACGTCGATCGGAAACTCGTCGTCGAATTTTCCTTCGGCCACTTCACGGCAGGCCTGCACGAGGGCGGCGACCTGTTTTTCATTGAGCGGGTTCTTGCCGGTGCCGGTCAACTTGCCAAGGTCCCCGTTGGCCGTCGCGGCGGCCAGCTTGACCATTCCCAGCGCGTGAATCAGCGGCGCCGGCAAGCGCCAGCCGGACACGGGAAAGTTTTCGACGGCACGCTGCGTCTGCGCGCTGTAGTAGGCCTTGGCCGGGACGCGTACGTCCCCCATCGAGTCATGTTCGACACGGAAATCCGACATGGGAACCCTCAGTTGGAAAAAACGCGGATAACAAGACGACGAGTCACGGGCCCCCGTCCGGATAGAATTGCCCCGGCCCTTCGTCACGGCGATTAAAACGCCGCTGAGAGTCGCGAAGCAGCCAATATGTCGTCGCAAACAGCACGACGATAATACAAATACCTATGACAGTCCCCATGCCCCAATTCTACCAAACCCGCGGAACCATCCCAAGAAATCTAGGATTCATAGTGTACCAGTACCAGATGACGAGTCGATGCGATCCCTTCGCGAACGGGCGTGGTCCTGCCGCCGCGAACGTGATCACACCAGAACAACGCGTCAATAATAGTGCTTGTCCGCAGAATCCGACAGGGCTTGTGCGGCGGCCAGGCCGGCCGATGCAACCGTCGCAGCGGACCTTCGTCGGGCGGGTGTCGGCTCGGGTATCAGCGATCCGTCACGATCGACAATGTCGGTCGCGAGCGTTCCAGACCAGCGACAAAGCTTCGGCTCACCGCTGTCCCCAAAACGTTGACGCCGCGCAGCATGGGGTTCGCCACAAGAAGCTGCATGCCATCGTCCGTGATCTTAGTATTGCGGAGCGACAACGACCACAGCTTGGGCAGCTTCGCCAGCGCGGCCAAGGTCCGGTCCGTCACAGCGGTGTCGTCGAGCCGCAGTGATTGCAGGCCGGTCATGCCCGCCAACACATTGGCCGCCTCGTCCGTGATGGCTGTGCCGCTTAGGTCGAGGTTTACCAGTCCGATGATGCCTTGCACGTGAGGCAGCCCACGGTTGGTGATACCGCTGCCGCTAAGGTTCAAGTTCAGCCGCGCGGCCGACCAAGACGCGATGCCCTGCAACATATCATCCTCAAGTGGTGTGCCGGCCAGATTGAGTTGGGTGAGCGCAGCAAGCCGGCCGAGAAACTTCAGTCCCGAGCCCGTGATACGCGTCTTACGCAGGTCGAGAATACTTAGGCCACGCACTTGGCCGAGATGCTCGAGCACGCCGTCAGAGATTTCCGGGCAGTCGCTCAAATACAAGTTCGTCAATCGCGGGAACGCGGCGAGCTCGGCCAAGGCGGTATCGGTTACTGGGCAACGGCTCAGTAAGATCGCTTGCAGGTTCGGTAGCTTTGCCAGTGCGGGCAAACCGGAGCCGTCGACTTGCGTGCCGGCCAGGTCGAGGTAATTCAGAAACGCGCAGCCACTCAGGTTCTGCAATGTGGCATCGGTGATCGCGGTCTGGGCGAGACTGAGAGTCACCAAGCCGGTGAAGCTCGCTAATGAAGCGCCGCCGCTGTCTGCTAAACGCGAGTTATTGAGGTATAGATTGCTGATTTGCGGCAGCCGTCGCAGCAAACGCCCCAATTCCTGGTCCGAAAGGGCCGTACCCGGCAAACTGACTGATTCCATTTGGGCGGCGCAGTCGGGACCGAAGAGCGCCTGTGCCCACTCGGGCGCCTTGTGTTCAAACTGGACGTGCCCGCCCGCGGCACGCACGGCATGCACCGTGGGGGCGAAAAAGCGTTCCTGCCAACCGTTCTTCACGGCAATCGCCGCACCTGTCAGCAGCACGCCCACGATAATCAGCGAGGGCCGCAAGTTCCGCGCAGGCGCGACAGGGCGCTGCGACGTCGCTGGACTGCCCTGCGGTTGTGGGTTACTGGGCGATTGCACGGCAGGCACCGTGGGGGCAAAAAAGATTTCGCGCCACTCATCGTCGCATGCGGGCGGGGCGCTTGATAGAGGCATCCTCAGCAGCAAACGGCGCGTTCGAGGGGCGCCTCTTCGTGGGCAGACGCGGTGCGACTAGAAATCATTGGTCAGCGATGACCGTCAGACCAGGATGTCGCTGTTTGAAAGTATCAACAGCGGCCCGGGTTACGCCTGTGCCTTGGACTGTGATCGATGTCAGCGCGGGAAATCCAGCGAATTTGCCGATCCCGTCGTCGCTAATCTTCGCGCCGTGGAGCGATAACGTTTGTAAAGAGGGCAACTTCGCCAGTGCCACGAGCGCCTGGTCCGTGACCGCTGTTTTGTCGAGACATAGCCATGTCAGGCCGGTAAGCGTTTGCAGAGTCGCGAGCCCGTCGTCGGTGACGTTCGTGCCGTCAAGATCCAAAATCATAAGGCCGGTCATCCCCTGCAAATGCGCCAGCCCTCGATCGGTAATCGGCGTGCGGTCAAGAGTCAGGTTCGATAAGAGCGTCAGTGGCGCCAAGTGGGCCAAGGCATCGTCCTCGAGCTGTGTTCCGCTGAGACAGAGAATGCCGAGCGAGCCGCATGAGCTGAGACTCTTCAATCCTGCTCCGGTCAATCGGGTGTCGTTCAAAACCAGAAAAGACAATTTTGTCACCTGGCCAAGATGGACCAGGCCATCGTCAGTCAAGTTTTTACAGCCGCTCAGATTGACGGTATTCAGTGCGGGTAACATGGCCAGGTCCGCAAGCTGGTCGTTCGTCACGGTCGAGCTTTCAAACAATAGCTTTGTGAGCTGTGGGAGTGGAGCGAGCCCCCGTATGGCACGCCCCTCAACTTGCACCGTGTGCAAAAAGATCTGCTGCAATTGTGCATTGCCGCTCAGTCCGCCCAGCACGTCCTCAGTGACAGTCACCGAATAGAAGCCTAAACTCCGCAGGTTTGTAAGCTGGGCCAGCGCGGCCGCTGTGGCCGGCCCGAGTACCACGTGATCCAGGCTGAGATTTTCGATGTGCGGAAATCTCCGTACGAGGGCGGCATTCTGCTTGTCCGATAGCGCTGGGTTATCCAGCGACAGCGACACCGCCTTGGCCAGGAACGCTTCGCCGAGCAGGGCGCGCATCCAGTCGGACTCAATCCGCTCGAGATCGACGTACCCGCCCGCCGCTTGAACAGCATGAACCGAAGGGGCCAGATATCGTTCGTGCCAGCGATTTTTTACGACAACGCCCACGATCGTCAGCAGGATGCCCACGATGATCAGCGATGGCCGCAAATTGCGACGTGGCGCTTCGGTACGGTGTGATGCCGCGCTACCGGATGACGGATAAGAGGCGCCTGGCGGTTGCATTCTGCCACCCTCCTAATCGCTGGCCGGTTCCAAGGCTTGTGCGAAGTCCCCGTACGTTAATCGAAAAATGCGTCGGGCGACACGGTTATGTTCGATTCACGAAGCCTTCGGCGTCGGCCTTGGTCATGGCATCCAGCGGTGTACCACAACGCGGACAGTACTTCGGCCGCACCAAGAAGTTGCCAGGCAGTATTGTCGCGCCACAATGATCGCAGAATTTCGTCAACTTCAAGTTAAGCCATGCGATCAGGATAACGATCGGAAACAAGACGCACAGCAGAAATGGCCATGCCATCTGCACACCACTCGATGCGTTGATCGCCACGACAAAGAAGATGAAAAGCCCGCTCATCAGCACAACCATCCGCCGGAACCATTTCCTTTTGAAGGTCGCGTCTCGTCGGCTGAAGAGCACATAGGCATTGACGCAGAACAGCACGATCCACGTGCATGCAAAGCAAGCGATCAGGCCGGAACTGACGGCGTTCAATGGTTGTTGGGGCATTAAGGTAACTGTACGGGTTAGAATAATTCGCGGACGCCCGCAATCAAAAACGCCAGCGTGCCAAACGCGCAAACAAACAATAACGGTAACCAGAACAGCCCTATGACATAGAGAAACGTCGCCTTGAGCGCGCCGCGATATCCTTGCACGAGCATTCCCCAGGCACTGAAGGCGAACCCACCGGTGATGACCCAGGCCAGGCCTGCGATCCAATCTTTGCTAGAAGAGGTCCATCGCAGCGTGGCGCTTGCGCACGCAACCAACACCATCGCCGCCAGCATGCGGCGCAAGTCGAATTGCATTCGGCGCGGGGATCGGGCACGAGGCGGGACGACCGCTACGGACGGTTCACCAACAGAAACCGTCGGCGCCATCCGGATTGGCGTGCTCTCGTTCATCGATATTCATCGATGCAGACTGCAGCTGCCGTCGGTGCATTCTTCGCGGCGGCCAAACCAGTAGCGCCGGTTTGCCACCTGGCGATAGAGTGCTTGCCAGAGCGGCATCGAGCCAGGCACGTGCATGAGCGGCGCCAACCACCACAGTCGTGGCAGCCGGCGTGAAAGATAGCGAATGGCCGCCGCCCCCCCATGACGACCTCCCTGCCGATCGACAACGTACATCTGTCGCATTAGGTCGTCGTGCGACAGATCAGGATAGCGCACCGGCACCCGCGCGTCGTGGAGCGATAAATAGGCCAGCCGGCCAGCCGCGAACCACCGCTCCAGAAAACCGATCTGGCCAGTACACATCCGGCACTCGCCGTCATAGATCACCACATCGGCCAGCGGTCGCTGATCGGGACCTGGCAATGGCGGGTGTAACGGCGTTTGGGATTCTGTCGCGGTGGCCATTTGCGGCGTGCTCCGCAGTTAGAACCGGAACGGTTTGGGGTGGGTAACAGCGGCCCGAGGAATTATACATCGCTAGACTCGCCGCCGTCGTGGCCAAAGATCCCCGGTTATGGCCGGCATTTGCTGAGCCTGGCTGTGGGGTGCGGGATCGCCGGCCTGGCAACCGACCCCGGGAATTGTCTTATCTGGCTGGCTTCCGGCCCCGGGAAGTCCTATGATCAAGGAGCCTTTTTTAAGCGCACGCCGGCGCTGGCGAGCGGCCGATTTTTCGCTGTTGGCAGGAGCGATTGTCATGGAACAGCTCTCGAAAAAAGTCGCGATCGCCAGACGGCGATTGGCGACGCAAAAGTTTCTGCGGGCCGTGCCCTGGTGCCTGTTCGGCACGCTACTCTTGGCCGCCCTGCTGGTGGCCGTCGACAAGTTTTATCCGCTGGGGCTCAAGGTGTGGGCCTGGCCCGCGATGGGCGCAGCGGCCGGCGTGGTGTTGGCTGCCGCCTTGGTCTGGTTTCGCGGACAATCCGAAATCGATGCCGCGATCGAAATCGATCGCCGCTTTCAGTTGAAGGAACGCGTATCGAGCACCTACGCGCTGTCGGCGGCCGACCGCGACAGTGCTGTCGGCCGCGCGCTGATCGGCGATGCGGTCCGCGCCTTGGAGCGTGTGGAAGTGGCCGAAGGTTTTCGCCTGTCGATGTCGCGCGCGGCGCTGCTGCCGATTCTGCCCGCGGCGATCGCCTTTCTGGTGGCTGTGTTTTTGAACCCGGCCAGTGATACGGCCACAGCCACGACCGAGACGACCGAGAAGGTGCAAGTCAAGCACGCCGTCGAGATCGCGCAGAAGAAGGCCGAAGAGCGCCGTAAGGAAGCGCGCGAGCTGGATCTGAAGGACCTCGAAGAGCCGCTCACCAAGCTCGAAGCGGGGCTAAAGCAACTGGCCAAGGGAGACGATGACCGGCGCCAGGCAATGGTCAAAATGAACGACCTGAATAAGGAACTCGAACAACGTCGCGAGGAACTGCGCGGCAACGATCGATTGAAAGACCAGCTCGAGCAGATGAAAAACCTGGGCAGAGGGCCGGCGGATAAGCTGGCCGGCGCGCTCAAGAATGGCGACCTCAAGCAGGCCGCCAAGGAGCTGGAAGCTCTCAAGGATCAGTTGAAAAACGGCAAGCTCGACGACGAGGCCAAGGCCAACCTCGCCAAGCAGCTCGATCAAATTGAGCAGAAGCTGCAGGCGATGGTCGACAAGCATCGCAAGCTAGAAGACGAGTTGAAATCACAAATCGCTGAAAAACGCGCAGCCGGCCAGACCAAGGAAGCCAACGAGTTGGAGAAGCAACTGGCCAAGCTCGCCAAGCAGGCGCCGCAAATGAAGCAGTTGGAACGCATGGCCCAAAAAATGGGGCAATGCGCGCAATGCACCAAGCAGGGTGACGGTCAAGGCGCCGCCGAGGCGATGGCCCAGATGCAAAGCGAACTGGCCGAAATGGCGCAACAACTGGCCGAAGCCGAACTGTTGGACGAAGCCCTCGATCAATTGGCCGAGGCCAAGGATGCCATGGCCTGCAAGGAATGCGACGGCATGGGCTGTGCCGCTTGCCGCGGCGCCGGCCGATTCGGCAATCGGCCTGGTAACGGATTGGGACGCGGTCAGGGCGAAGGCGACCGCCCCGAAGAGGAAACACGCACCGGCTTCTACGATACCAAGGTCAAACAACAAATCGGCCGCGGCGCCGCCACGGTGACCGACCGGGTCGAAGGACCAAATGTCAAAGGTCGGGTCGAACAAGAGATTCAATCGCAGTTTGAGGCGGTCCGCGGCAGCGACGCCGATCCCCTGGCTGACACCAAACTGCCGCGCGGTTATCGCGATCACGCGCGGACGTACTTCGACAACCTCCGCGAGGGGGAAAAGCCGGCCGAGTGATAGCGCGCGCCATTACGTCGTCGCGGCGTGATGGGTTCCCCTGGCCTGCGGCTGGCGTAGGCCTGTGACGAGCCGATCCGGCAAGTTCCGCCGCCGCGCACGAATATGACGGCTGGCGCATGGCATTTTCACAGCCCCCCACATCGGCTTGCCGCCGGGGGTGTTTGCAAGCGCCGCCGGGCCGCGTAATCTAGAGAGTGGTGAAGGTCGTGCTCGCGCGCCTTCGACTCCCACGTCTATACAATCGCTCCGCAAGACCAGGCTCGGTTTTGGCGTCTTTCCAAGGCGTTCGTTTCATGGTTTCGACGGCACTCTTCAGCTTGCTCGTCGCCTCGATGTCGGCACCTGCGCCGGCCCAGGCACCCGCCCAGACGCAAGTAATCGAAGAGCGCTTTAAATCAGGCGCGCTGCGCTCCAAGCGGCACGTGCGACTGGATGCCAAAGGCAATTCCGTCGACCACGGCGTTAACGAAACCTATTACGAAAAAGGACAACTCGCCAGCCGCTACATCTATCGCAAAGGCGAACGCGACGGCCCCTGGACCGAATGGTACGAATCCGGTCAGAAGAAAGGGGAAGGCACGTACGCCCACGGCAACAAGACGGGGCTAGAAACCCGATATTTCGCTGACGGGTCGAAGAAACAAGAAACGAACTATCGCGACGACGTCAAGCACGGCAAATCCGTCACGTGGCATCCCGGCGGACAGATGTCTGTCGAACAGGACTTTGATAATGGCGACGCCCACGGAACAAAAAGCCGCTGGTATCCAGACGGCACCCCGCAAGAGGTCACCAAGTACGTTCGCGGCACGAAGGAGGGGACGTCCGTTAGTTACTATCGCACGAAGCACAAATCGCTCGAGGTGGCCTTCAAGAGCGGTACAAAGCACGGCCATTACGGCGAATGGTATGCCGACGGATCCCCCAAAGCCGACAGAACCTATATCGAGGGTACGCTGGACGGCGAATTCACCGAATGGCATCCCGATGCCAGCCTGAAGGCCAAGGGCCTCTACGTCGATGGTCATCGGGATGGCGAATGGCAGGAGTGGTGGTCGAATGAAAGCGATCACCACCTGAAGATCGAGGCCACCTACGAAGAGGGCGAGATGGTAGGTCTCTACCGGTCGTGGTATCGCAACGGCCAGATTCAGACCTTCGCCGAATTCACCGACGGCGCCAAAGACGGCACGGTTATCGAATGGTACGAAGGGGGCAATAAGAAGTCGGAATGCTTATACGACAACGACGTGCCCACCGGCCAGGTGATGATGTGGTTCGAGACAGGCGCGCCGAAATCGATCGTGAGTTTCGTGATGGGGCATCGCGAAGGGGACGCCTACGAGTGGAACGAAGAGGGAGACCTGACCGGGTCCCGGAAAAGCCACTAAACGACGCACCGGCCTCATAGCCGTGGCCCGCACCGAAGGCGGATTAACCCTTCACGCGTTGCGGAATCGTGAAGGAATACAGAATCGTCACGGCGCCCGCCGAGAGCAAGCTCCAGGGGGCCCATTCTGGCGGTTTGATGTCCCGGCTGACACCGCGGCCAACTTCGTTGGCGGCCGCGGCAGTGCGGGACGCCAGCACGAAATCATCGACGACCAGGCATTCCGCGCCGATGACGCACATGGTCAAGCCGAAGGCTAGGAAGAATGCCCGCCACATCGTCTGTGTCTCGTCGCGATCGTTGCGCCCCGCGTGTGACAGCGCGCCGGCAAGGCGCCAGCGGGCCGGGACTCTGTAAAGATCATCGACGCGTCGCTAGCAGGTCTTCAAAGATTGGCCGGCCGACCGTCTTCGCCGGCCCGGCACGTCGGGCAGGCTTTGACGATCCTACCGATGGTATCCGGCAGGACGACGCTCGTGCCGCGCAGCCGCGGCATTCCTGGCGGGTCGTAATCCCGTCGGCCCTTTGTTACCATCAGAGCTTTCCCGCCCGGGCCTGGCCCGTGTGGGCGGTTTATTTGCTACAGACGGACTGTGATCTATGGCGCTCGATCCCTATTCTCCCTGTCCGGCCGGCACGGGCAAAAAACTGAAATTCTGCTGCGCGGACCTGTTGGGCGAGCTGGACAAAATCCAGCGCATGCTCGAGGGAGATCAGCGGCTGGCATGTCTCGAATACATCGAGAAACTACAGACCCGATTTCCGGGGCGCGCCTGTTTGCTGACCACCCAGGCGCAGTTGCTTTTGGAGCTGGGGCGTACGGACGAAGCCAAACGCGTCGTCGATGGCGTGCTCGCGACGGCGGCCGCCAACCCGGTGGCGTTGGCCGAATCTGCCCTGATCGCGCTGGGGCAAGGAGACGTGCCCGGCGCGATCGAAGCGTTGCAAATGGGGATCGCGGCCAGTCCCAACCCCATGCCGGCGACGGTAGTCGACGCGATCGCCAGTATCGGCGAATCGCTGATTGCGGTCGGCGACGTGCCGACGGCCTTGGGGCATCTGCTACTGTTGGCCAGTTTGCTGCCTCAGGACGAGCGCACGTTGACGTTGCTGATGCGGCTTAATGCGTCGCCTCAAGTGCCGCTGCTCTTCAAAGAAGAGCCAGACCTGTTCGAGGTTCCGGCCGATGCGCCCTGGAGGGAACAATTCCTCACAGCGGTCGATCCGGCGCGGCGCGGCGCCTGGCGAGCGGCGGCGGATAATCTGGCCGCGTTGGGCGAGAAGGTGCCGGAGGCGGCCGTGGTTTGGCACAGCCTGGCGATCTTACAAACATGGCTGGGCGATCATCAGCGTGCGATCGAAGCATTGCGCTATCTGGCATCGCTGGACGTGTCGCGCGATGAGCAGGTCGAGGCCGAAGCCCTCGCACAGTTACTCGATGCGGATAGCAACACCGAGCGGATTGACCTGCTGATGGTCGCTTATCCGATCACGAATATCGATGAGTTGATCGAAAAGCTCTCGGACCGGCGCGCCGCGTCGACGCCCGTCGATCCCGCTGCCTGTACCGACCAGAACGAGCCGCCGCCACGCCATTCTTACGTGCTGCTCGATCGCCCGGCGCCGCGCACCGGCGCAGGGTTGACGCGCGATGACGTGCCCAACGTGCTCGGTCACGTGCTGATCTTCGGTCGTCAGACGGACCGCGAAGCGCGGCTGGAGATGAGCGTTGCCCGGCCGAACCTGGCCGCGGCCAAGGCCGTGCTCGCCGAACTATGTGCCGCACAATTGGGACCAGCCGGCGAAGAAGAAAAACGCGGCGACCTGCCCAGCGGCCAATGGGCGCTCAGTTGGAACTGGCGGCTGCCCGAGGACACACCCGTCGACCAGGTTCACAAACTGCTGGTCGAGCAGCGCCGCTATGCCATCCTGCAGCGTTGGCCGACCACGCCGCTGGCTGTGCTGGGGGGTAAGACGCCGCAGCAAGCCGGGCCGGACGCACGATTGCAGAGCCGCCTGCTGGGCGCGATTTTGATATTGGAGTTGTCGTTTCAAGAACCGTCGGTCGGCGACGTCTTCGTGGAACTGCGGCGTCGCTTGGAACTTCCGGCTGCTACCCCGATCGAACTCGGAACGACGCCTGTCGAACGTGTGCCGCTGGCGCGATTGCACCGCGTAGATTGGCAACACGTGGACGACGAATCGTTGATCAATGCCAACAGCCGGGCGCTGTTCACCGCCGCGCAACTTGCCCTCCGCAAGATCGTGCTCGCGATCCTGACGCGCGATTCGCTCAAAGGAAAGGTGAACCGGGCCCAGTTGTACGGATTGCTTGCGCGGGTGGAAGACGACACCAGCCAGGCAATTCAATATCTCGATCAGGCTCGCGCCGCCGCGGACGAGGCCAAACAATCCACAGCGATGCTCGACTTGCAGGAGTTGGCATTGCGGATGGAGCGGGGTGAGCCCGAGGAATTCGGTAGAGTGTTGTCGCACATTCAGATGCATCACGCGCGCGAGCCCGGTGTGGCTCAGGCGCTGATGCAAATCCTGGTCGAGGCGGGGCTGATGACGCCAGACGGGCGCCCCGTTCGAGGGCCTGGACAGGGCGAAGCAATGGCCGCGCCAGGCCCAGCGGCAGACGCCGGCAAGATCTGGACCCCCGAGAGCGAGGCCGGTCCTGGCAAAAAATCCGCGCTATGGGTTCCCGGCGCCGAGTGACGTGTTGGCATCCGCCGTGCTCGTGAATTCGGCCGCTGCGGCAGCATGTGACCAGCGAAAATCGCACGGTCGGTCTCCGATATCTTGTTTCTCCGCGCGTCGATGAGCGAGGGCCTGTACCGTGAATTCCGGCGAACGACCGCGCGAGCTTGACGCCTGGCACATGCGCCGGGCCATCGAGTTGGCGGCCCAGGGCCGGGGCTTCGTCGAGCCCAATCCCCTGGTGGGTTGCGTCATCGCTCGCGGGGCCGAAATAATCGGCGAGGGATGGCACGGTCGCTTTGGCGGCCCGCACGCTGAGGTCGTGGCTCTGTCTGTAGCGGGCTCGCGCGCGGCGGGGGCCACAATGTACGTCACGCTGGAACCCTGTTGCCATTTTGGCAAAACCCCGCCGTGTACGCAGGCGATTCTGGCGGCAGGGATCCGCGAGGTAGTCATCGCCGAGCAGGATCCGTTTCCCCAGGTCAGTGGCGGTGGCATCGCGGCGTTGCGCGCGGCGGGCCTGCAAGTAGACGTAGGCGTGCTCGGCGCAGAGGCTCAGAAGCTCAACGCTCCGTACCGCAAGCTGATCACCCACGGCCAGCCCTGGATTATCGCCAAGTGGGCCATGACGCTCGACGGGCGGATCGCCACCGTCACCGGCAGCAGTCGCTGGATTTCGAACGAACAATCGCGCGCGATCGCCCACCGTTTGCGCGGCCGGGTCGACGCCATCGTCGTTGGTCGCATCACGGCCTTCGCGGACGATCCCTTGCTCACCGCGCGCCCGGCCGGCGCACGTGTGGCGACGCGGATCGTGGTCGATAGCCAGGCCCTATTAAGCAGCGACAGCCAGTTAGTGCGTACTGCCGCCGAAGTACCCGTTTTGATCGCGACGGCCGAGTCGGCCTTTCCCGAGAACGTGGATCGGTTGCGCACCGCCGGCTGCGAAGTTTTGATCTGTCCCGGCGGCACGCATCGCCAGCGGCTCGATGCCCTGCTGGTCGAACTGGGGAGGCGGCGCATGACCAACGTGCTGGTCGAAGGGGGAAGCCGCCTGCTGGGCGCGTTCTTCGACGCCCGCGCGGTGGACGAGGTTCACGCTTTCATCGCTCCCAAGATGTTCGGCGGCGAGGTGGCACCGGCTCCGATCGCAGGCGCCGGCTTATACGATCCGAATCAGGCCTTCAGACTCGACGGGCCGCGGATCGAATTGGTGGCCGGCGACATCTACATACACGGTCACGTGGAAAAGGGCCGTGAGCAGGCCGCATCGTAGCGCCGCCGACGTCACCGGCACGGCGACAACTGCAGCGCCTAGTGAACAGCCGTTGTTTCGACCGGCGCGGCGCTGGGGACCTTGATGGACCGCTCCGTCATTGTGACCGCCATGCCTGGCTGCACGAGTTCGGTCCCCTCGACGACCACGCTTTGGCCGGCCTCGAGCCCCGCGGTGATCACACTCAGCCCCTGGTACGTGTCGATCGGTTTAACCGGTAGCGCGACGATGTGCGATTCCTGATCGACGACGTAGACCGACGGGCCGCCGGGTCCGTGCAAAACCGCCTGTTCAGGAAATACGACCACATCCTGATACTGACCGATTGTGGCGCTCGTCTGCACGCACTCACCAGGCAGAATTACTTCTTGCGGGTTGGCGACCTGAGCCTTGACCAACACGGTCGACGTCGGTTCGTCGATCGTATTATCGACGAAGATCACTTGCGCCTGCTCGCCGTACAGGCGATCTCCTGGCAGCGTCAGCCGCAGTGACAGCCCGCGCCGTGCCAGCTCGGTGACCTCTTGCAAATGTCGCGCGGGGACCTTGAACTCGATGCCCATCGGATCGAGCTGTTGAATCGTGACCAACACCGTGTTGTCGTCGGCGCTGACCAGATTGCCAAGCTTGACGTGCATTTCGCCAATCCGACCCGTTGCGGGGGCCATGATGCGGCAATGGGCAAGATTCGCTTCCGCCAGATGCAGGGCGGCCGTGGCTTGCTGCACGGCGGCGTCACTCGCCAAGATCCCGGTCTTATGGTCCGAGGCCGTCTGGCGCTCTTGTGCTTGATCGGCTTCGACCTGGGCGGCGGCTTTCTTGCGAGCCGCCTCGGCCTGATCGAATTCAGACCGGGTGGCGTTACCGCGCGCTAACGATTGAGATTGCCGACGTTCTTCGATTACCGCCTGATCGAATTGCGCCTGATGAAGTCGCAACTGTGCTGCGGCTAGTTCGTGCGTCTTCGATTCGCGCGCCCGCACCTGCTGGGCTTCAGCCTGCGCAAGCTCGGCCCGCGCCTGGGCCAGCGCCAACTGGAACGGCTCCTCATCGATCACGACCAGCAAATCTCCGGTATGAACGTCGGCGCCTTCTTGAAAATGTTGTTCCTTGAGAAATCCCGATACGCGGGCACGAATCACAACATCGCGCAGGCTGCGCGTCATGCCAGGGGTCGTGATGACGATCGGCACCGCAGTTCGTTCCGCTTTGACCACCACCACAGGCGGCGCTTTACCCGAGGGAGTTAGCGACGATTCCTCGCCGCAGCCTGGCAGCACGCATGCGGCGAGCATGAGTCCGATCGCCGCCACGCCATAGCGGGCACCATCAAATGCCTGACGCAACCAGGGGTGACGGCATTCGACGGGCGGGAGGTGGTTCGCCCCATTCCCGCCCGATATCTGGCACGCGACGGAACTGAAAAGGGCATTTATCATGCTCATGAGTCCGAACACGTTTCACTATGAGTTAGGAACACGGGTGCGCCCCGCCATGGCGCCAGTTTGCTCCCTTATTCCCATTTATTGTACAGGCCGGCGGTTCGGCTCGCCCGCGATCGGTCGACACGGATCCGGCTCCTGGGGCACGAACGCTTTGCAGACCTGCACGGGTGCTTACGGCCCGTCTGTTGAGTATCCTATGACCATGGCGCCTCGCCGGCCACTGGCCGACAATCGCCCGAATGCCCGCCCCGCATCACTCCTTGTCGAGAATTTCCCATGGCGTCCACGCGCATTACTCTCATCGCCAGCCAACCATGCGGTCGGGATTTTCTGGTACGGGGTATGGCCCGCTGCGTTTGGGGCCGCGTGGCCGTCGGTATGGTGGTGGCATGCTTCCTGGTCGCGGGTGCCACCGGTGCATCAGCCGAAGAGAAGCCGGTCGCCGTGGAGGACCAGGACTTCTCGGCGGAATTGCCCCGGATTGCGCCGGTTGAGCCGCCGAACGCGGCGGGCACTTTTGTCACGGCGCCAGGTTTTCACGTGGAACTGGTGGCCGCCGAACCGCTGGTGACCGATCCGATCGCCCTGTCGTTTGATGAGCAGGGCCGGTTGTACGTCGTCGAAATGCACGACTACTCGGAAGACGCTGAAGGCAACACGGGCGTGATCCATTTGCTCACCGACAAAGACGGCGATGGCCGATTCGACACCAGCAGCGTATTCGCCGACAAGCTCTCGTGGCCGACCGCGGTTGTTTGTTACGACGGTGGTATTTTCGTCGGAGCGGCGCCCGATATTTTCTATCTCAAGGATACCGATGGCGACGGCCGCGCCGACGTGATGAAGAAGGTCTTTACGGGCTTCGGACGCAGCAATGTCCAAGGACTTTTGAACAGCTTGACATGGGGGCTCGACAATCGCATCCATGGCGCCACGAGTAGTTCCGGCGCTTCGGTAAAGCGGGCCGACGACGACAAGGCCAAGCCGTTGGCCTTGGGGGGTCGCGATTTTGCCTTCGATCCGCTCACGCTCGCCATCGAGGCTACCAGCGGCGGCGGCCAATACGGCATGAGCTTCGACAACTGGGGGCATAAGTTTGTCTGCTCGAACAGCGACCATATTCAGCAGGTGATGTTCGAAGACCGCTACGTCGCGAGAAATCCTTACCTGGCAGCTCCGAGCGCGCGGGTCAGTATCGCCGCCGATGGCCCAGCGGCCGAAATCTATCGCGCCAGCCCGGTCGAGCCGTGGCGTGTTGTCCGCACGCGATTGCGCGTGTCTGGCAAAATCCAAGGGCCGATCGAAGGCGGAGGACGCGCCAGCGGCTATTTCACAGGCGCCACCGGCATCACGATCTATCGTGGCAACGCCTGGCCGAAGCAGCAGGAAGCGTGGGCGATCGTGGGTGATGCCTGCACGAACCTGGCCCATCGCAAACGCCTCGAACCCAATGGCCTGGAGATGATCGCCCGACGAATCGACGTCGACAGTGAGTTCGTGGCGTCGAAAGATATCTGGTTTCGGCCGGTGCAATTCGCCAATGCTCCCGACGGCAATTTGTACATCGCCGACATGTATCGCGAGGTGATCGAGCATCCGTTGTCGCTGCCGCCGATGATCAAGAAACATCTCGACCTGACCAGCGGTCGAGACCGGGGTCGAATCTATCGTGTGGTCGCCGATGGTTTCGCGCAGACGGCATTGCCGCAAATGGGGCGTGCCACCACGGGCGAACTTGTCGCGATGCTCGGACATACAAACGGATGGCAGCGTGACACGGCGGCACGATTGCTCTTCGAGCGGCAAGACAAATCCGCCGTACCGGCCATCGAGCAAATGGTTGCGAGTGCGCCGACACCCGAGGGACGCGTGCATGCGCTCTATGCCCTCGCCGGGCTCCAGGTCGTGGCGCCGCGGGCTCTACTGGGGGCACTTGCCGACGAGCACCCGCAGGTACGCCGGCATGCGGTGCGGCTGGCCGAGCGCACGGCAAATGACTCGTCCGAGCTGCGCGACAAGTTGCTGCATATGGGCGGCGCGGAACAAGATCTCGAAGTCTGTTACCAATTGCTGTTCAGCCTGGGCGAGGTGAACGCCGGGGGGCGCGACACGGCCTTGGCGAAACTAGCCCGCCGCGACGGCACAGATCGGTGGATGCGATTGGCCCTTGTCAGTTCGCTGGCCCACGGCATCGACGCGGTCTACCAGGATTTGTACATGGACCAGGCCTTTCGCGCCACCGATGCCGGCCGGCTGTTGCTGGCCACGTTGGCGACGCAAGCGGGCGCCTCGGGGCGCGAAGCGGATGTGACGGCGGTTCTCGCTTCGGTCGACGCGTTGCCTGAGTCCGAGGCGGACCTGGCCGGGCAGATCGTGCGCGGCTTGAGCGAAGGAGCGGCACGGCAAGGGGCCTCGCTCGAGCGCTACCTGGCCAAGCGGCCGTCGGGCCGCACGCGCGAAGTAGTCGCCCGATTGCTTGAGGATGCGCAAGTCCGCGCGCGTGATACCAATCGCCCCGCCGCAGAACGGGTACGGGCGGTTGGCGTGTTGGCATTGGGCCCCTCCGAGGCGGCGCTGCCAGTATGGAAAGATCTGGTCGACCATCGTCAACCGCAAGAAATTCAACTGGCGGCCTTGGCTGCGTTGGGGCGAGCGGACAATGACGCTATCGCTGAGATCATCCTCGCTGCCTGGCCGACGTTGAGTCCTCGCTTGCGCTCGCAGGCAACGGAATCGTTGTTTGCCCGCGCCGATCGATTGCCGGCGTTGTTGAACGCCATCGCGGAGGATCGGTTCAAAGCGGCCGATCTCGATCCGGTGCGCGTGCAGCAGCTGTTGAAGAATCCGGACGCCACGATCCGACAACGAGCGACGGAATTGTTGGGCGATATCAAGTTAGGCCGACGACAGGACGTTATCGATGCCTATCGTCCGCTGCTGAAATTGGCCGGGGATCCCATCGCCGGCAAGAAGCACTTCCAAAAAGTGTGCGCTGCGTGCCATCGGGCCGAAGGCGTGGGATACGAGATCGGCGCGAACCTGGCAGCGATGAAAAATCGTGGGCCCGAGGCGATCCTGGTCAATGTGCTCGACCCCAACCGCGAGGTGAACCCGCAGTTCGTCAACTATCTGCTCACCACGACCGACGGACGGGTGCTTACCGGCATGATCGACGCTGAAACGGCCACCAGCGTTACGTTAAAGCGCGGGGAAGGGGCCACGGATACGGTGCTACGCGTCAACATCGAGCAACTCACGGCGAGTGGCCAGTCATTGATGCCCGAAGGGGTCGAGGAACAGCTCGCCGTTCCGCCAGCCGAGCGCCAACAAGCTCTGGCGGATCTGATTGCCTATTTGATGGCCGTGAAATAAGCGTGCGCGCCGCTCGATAGTTCCTCGCTGATTCAGCGCCGCCGCTCTGCGAACCGTATTCTGTAGCTTTGTCCGCGAATCCCGCTGGAACCCGCGGACCAGGGTTCCGCGGCACGGTGACACCGCAAATGCCGCACGTCGGATGGCACGGCGCTTTTCCAATGGACCGCGTGATTCCCAGAAGTGATTAAGGCCTTGGCATGTTGAACAAACATTACAAATCGCACAGGTTTTGCGGAGGGGAACCCCATTTGCCTAAATCCTCGTCGTCAGCGAAATTTGCCTGGAAAGAGGGAAAGTTGCCGACAAACCCGGCAGACCTGGCCCAATCCTGAGGCAAACGCAAGGTAAGGACCCAGGGGAGCGCGGTAGAATGCGGCACACTTTCCGCACCGGCGATTTTCGTCGGAATGTTCTTGCCGAGGCGATTTCGACATCCATTACTATCTCAAGAATCACACCATCTTCGCTTAGGTGACCCATGAGCACGTCGTTCGCAGTAGCCACTAAATTAAGAAACCTGGACCATAGGCAACACGCAGTGCGACTTCATTTCTATGTCAGTAAACAGCTTGCCGAGCGCATCGCAAAAGTCGGTTCCATGCTGGGTCACGCCAAAGCGCGAACAGCTTCGTTTTTGTTGGATAACGCGTCGCAAGTCGAGCACGAGGCCATCGCGGTGCTCGATCGTCGGCTGGATGCGTCCACGGTCAATGGCAACGGACGGGCGAAGCCCGTCAAGAGTTCCACGGATGAATCCTCGGGCGAAGTCGTCTTGATGTATGTTCGACTGGAGCCACAGGTGGCCCTCCGCATCGAGCGCTTGGCCAAGAAGAAAAATCTGAGCCTTTCCAAAGTCTGTGCCTGGCTGTTGAGTCGCGCCGTTGACGACGATCAGTGGATCGTAAGTATCGTGCAAGACCGCTTGATGCAAGCCTTGGCCAAGGTGCCGTCTGAAAACTAACTGCCCGCTGGGGGGCGGTTTTCCGGGTCGAGCAGTCCACAATAGTGGCACGCCGGGTCGAGTCCGGCTATTGTCAAGCGGATGCCCTCCGCCTCTTTTCCCACCCTCGGCGCGCAGTTGATCGTGGTGACGAGCTTGCTCGTCAGCGCTCTCGGCATCCCGATCGTCGCCGCAGCAGACTATGCGGACAGCGTGCGCGCCACGGAAGGTCTGCTCGCCCATTGGCGTTTTGAAGAGTCGGACAGTTCCGTTGCCGGTTCTTTACCGGATCTTGTTGCGCAGCCAGGGGGCGAGATCTCGCGAGGGGTCGACTCGGCTCTTGGCTCGCTGGGCAAGGCGCTGCGATTGGGCCCCGGCGGCCACGTGCGCCTACCGCGACTCGGGCGGCACGACGCAGTGAGTGTCGAGATGTGGATCAACGTCGCCCGACTGCCGGCAGAGCCCACCGCGGCCCTGTACGCCGTTGATAACTGGGAGCCGGGCTACCTGCATTTCAATCTCAAGTCTTCAGGCGCCTTGGAACTCGCCATCCAGGGCGCTAGTAGTAATCCGAATAGTGAGCCGGAAACAGTTCGTCCCGGTCGCTGGTTGCACTTGGTTGTGACCTACGATGCACGGACCGGACTCGAGCGACTATTTCGAGATGGCCGCTTGATCATCGAAACCGTCGTTAATCCGCACCCGCCGGTGCTGCTGGACCCGGCTGCGCTGGGCAACTGGTCGAACGGCGGGCAGGCTTCGCGGTCGCTGCTGGCAGACGTGGACGAATTGGCGGTGTACTCAGTGCCGCTATCGCAAGCGCAGGTGCGCAGCCACTATCTGGCGGCCAAAGGTGCGCAAGCCGCGCCGGTGGATTTTGTCAGCGAAGTGCGGCCCTTGTTGGCCACGCATTGCGTCGGCTGTCACGGCACTGACGCCCAAGAAAATCAATTGCGGCTCGACGTGCGCGATTGGGCTTTTCGAGGTGGTGAGTCGGGCGAGCCGGCGGTCGTACCCTACGACACGGATGCAAGTCACTTACTGGCGCGTGTGACGAGCAAGGATCGCGAGGCGAGAATGCCTCCCGAGGATCCGCGCCTGAGCGATGCCGAGGTCGCCACACTGCGCAACTGGATCGATCAAGGCGCCCCCTGGCCCGACGAGTTGGCAGGCCACGCCGAGCTACCGAAAGTCGAGACCAGCCATTGGTCATTTCAGCCTCTGCGAGACACCGCGCCTCCCGCGATTGAACATCCATTCGTCGCCAGCGGCAACCCGATCGACGCCTTTATCCTGGCCGGGCTTAACACCCGAGCATTGAGTCCGTCCCCCGCGGCCGATCGTCGCACGTTGGCTCGCAGACTGTACCTAGACATGCTCGGGCTTCCCCCGTCGCCCGAGGCGGTAAAGCAATTCATCGAAGACGATGCGGCAGACGCTTGGGAGAAGCTGGTGGATCGCGTGCTAGCCAGCCCGCAGTATGGCGAGCGGTGGGCGTCGCATTGGCTGGATGTCATTCGCTATGCCGACACGCACGGCTTCGAGGTCAACACACCGCGCGAAAACTCGTGGCCCTTTCGCGATTACGTAATCAAGAGCCTGAACGAAGACAAGCCGTTCGATCGCTTCATCGTAGAACAGGTGGCGGGCGATCAATTGGGGGTCGACTCGGCGACCGGCTTTCTCGTCGCGGCGCCGGCCGTGCTGCCCGGACAGGTTGGCAAAGACGAGCCCTCGATCCGCCAGGCGCGCGTTGACGAATTGCACGAAGTGATCGTCTCGGTCGGTTCGGGTGTGTTGGGACTGACAATCGGCTGCGCGCGTTGCCACAATCACAAATTCGATCCGATCTCGCAGCGTGACTATTACCAGATGCAAGCCATCTTTGCTGGTCTGCACTACGGCGATCGCCCCGTGCGCGATCCGGCCGAGGTGCTGTTGCCCGGCGGCGCCGCGGAAGTTCTGCCGAAGGCCGTGTTCGGCGGTACGTTTTCAGCCCCCGGCCCGACATATCGACTCTATCGTGGCGATCCCATGCAGCGGCGCGAACGCGTCTCGCCCGACGTGCCTGCGGTGTTCGGCTCGCTCGGGATCGAGTCGACGGTCGTCGAGGCCGAGCGCCGGATGGCGCTGGCCCGTTGGCTGGTCGATGCGCGCAATCCTCTGACGCCGCGTGTGATCGTGAATCGTCTCTGGCAGCAACACTTTGGCACAGGCCTCGTTGCCACGCCGTCGGATTTTGGCGCGATGGGCGTACCGCCGTCGCATCCCGAGTTGCTCGATTGGCTCGCGCGGCAGTTGATTGACGCCCACTGGTCGCTCAAGGCTCTGCACCGGCTGATGCTGACTTCGAACACCTATCGTCAGGCGAGCGTGGCTCATGAGTTGGGGCTGCGAACCGACGCGGCCACACAGATGTTGTGGCGCTTTCCCGCACGGCGCCTGGAAATGGAGCCGATTCGTGATTCGATCCTGGCCACCAGTGGCGCCCTGGATCCGACGCGCGGGGGGCCCGGCTTCAACGTTTTCAAGCCCAACGACAACTACGTGCGCGTGTACGATGCGCGCGAGGTGTGGGGGCCAGACGCCTGGCGGCGGATGATTTACGTGCATCGGGTGCGGATGGCCCAGGACGGCGTCTTCGGCGCGCTCGATTGCCCCGACGCCGGTCAACCTGCTCCGCGGCGCAGTCGTTCGACAACGGCCATCCAGGCGCTCAACCTGTTCAACAGTGAATTCATCCGTCAGCAGGCCGAGCTACTGGCAAAACGAGTTCGCGATGCGGGACAGCAAGACCTAAGCTGTCAAGTGCGCCGCGTGTTTGCCGAGACGCTGGCACGCGAGCCGAGCGCCGGCGAGCTCGCGTCGTCGGTTCGCGTGGCCGAAGAGTTCGGCCTGCCGGCGGTCTGCCGCGCGGTTTTCAACAGCAACGAGTTTTTGTTTCTTCCCTAGCATGCACCCTACCGACAGTTCACCAATACGTGCCTTGCTCGATCGCCGCGCGTTTCTCGGCAATGCCGGGAGCGCACTCAGCGGCATTGCGCTCACGGCCTTGCTTGATCAAGATCGCCTGCTCGCCTCGGATACGATGGCCGCCTATCAACCGGCGATCGATCCGGCCGCGCCGCACGCACCACGGCCAGCACCGGAGCGCGCGCGGGCCAAAAACGTGCTGGTGATTTTCTGCTCGGGCGCGCTGTCGCATATGGACACGTTCGATTGGAAGCCGGAGCTTGTGAAGCGCGACGGAGAGCCCATGCCCAATGCCGAGGCGGCCGTCACTTTTCAGGGCGAGAACGGCGCCATCGCCCGCCCACATTATGAGTTTCGCCCGCGCGGGGGCGTGGGCAAGATGACGAGCGACCTGCTGCCACGCCTAGGAGCGCTGGTCGATGACTTTTGCTTCATTCACTCGCTGACGACGAAGACCAACACTCACGGGCCGGGCGAGAACTGCATGTCGACTGGCTTTACGCTCGATGGTTTTCCCTCGATGGGCTCGTGGGCAACCTATGCGTTAGGGTCGGAGAATCAGGATCTGCCCGCTTACGTTGCCATTCCGGATCCGCGCGGCGTGCCGCAGGCGGCGGTGAATAATTGGGGGCCAGGATTTCTGCCGGCGGTTTTTCAAGGGACTGCGTTCAATGCCCAACGGCCGATCGCCAACTTGCAACCGGCCGCAGGGGTCGGCGAGGCCGAGTCGCGCGCGACGCGTCGCTTGCTGGCCGAGTTGAACGCGGAACATCGGTCCCGTTTTCCTGCCGATAATGAACTCGCCGCGCGCATCGCCAGCTACGAGCTGGCCGCGCGGATGCAGCTCAGCATCCCTGAAGCAACCGATCTTTCCAGCGAGCCGGCCTATGTGTTGGCCGAGTACGGCGCTGACGACACACAGAACAAGGTCAAGGCTGGTTTTGCCCGCAACTGCCTGCTCGCGCGGCGGCTGTTGGAACGCGGCGTCCGCTTCGTGCAATTATTCAACGGCGCATACGCCATGGGAGAGGGCGTCGGCAACTGGGACGGTCATCGCAAGCTGCGCGAGCAATATGACATTCACGGACCGATCCTCGATCAGCCGGCGGCCGCACTTTTGCAAGATCTCAAGCGGCGCGGCCTGCTCAAAGACACGCTGGTCGTATTCTGCACCGAGTTCGGCCGCATGCCCATGTACCAAAAGGGAGCGACAGGCCGCGATCACAACCCGCTCGGCTTTACTTGCATGCTGATGGGGGCAGGTGTCCGGGCGCCGTTCTCCTATGGAGCCACCGACGAACTGGGCTATAAAGCCGTGGAAAACGTGGTGTCGATTCACGACTTTCACGCGACGATTCTGCACATACTAGGGCTCGATCACACGCGGTTGCGTTATTACAACAACGGTATCGAACGCCGACTGACCGATGTCCACGGCCATGTAATTTCCGAGGTACTTGCCTGAATGAACGTTCTCCCGCGTTGCACTGTCGTTGCTTTGGTTTTGTTCCTGCTGTACGCCACGACGCTCACGGCACGAGCGGATATTCTGCTTTCGGGCAATGAAGGCAAGTACGATTTATCGAGCGGCGCCGGCCGAACCGTCGACAACGCCGAGCCTGATAGTTTGACGATCCTCGACTTTGCCGTATTTCCGCCGCGCGTGCGGCACGTGATGGGCGTTGCGAATAGCGTCGTTGGGCCGCCGACCAATGTCGCGCTTAGTCCCGACGAGCGCTGGGCGCTGGTGGCCAATTCGGTCAGCCGCTACACGGACGACCCGCAGCATCCTGTGCCTGATGACATTGTGCAAATCATCGACCTCTCGCTCGCAGCACCGAAGATCGTAGGCACGGTGCGCGTTGGCAAGCAGCCCTCGGGCGTTGCCATCAATCGCGCCGGCGACCTGGCCCTGGTGGCCAATCGCGGCGACGGCACGATCTCGTTGCTGGCGATCGACGGGACGAGCGTGACCGTGCGTCAGACGCTGACTGTCGGAGAACCGACGAGCGAACCCGCCGATATAGCCATCAATCCGGCCGGCACGATGGCGCTAGTGAGCTTGAACAAGGGCGCCGCGGTGCGCGTGCTAAGGATCAAGGAGGGACACGCCGCGCTCGAAGATCGCAAGTTGCCCTCCTACGGGCAGCCTTACCATGTGCAGATCACGCCCGATGGTGCGCTGGGTCTAGTGGCAGGTGGCGGCAATCAAAAGGGTCCCGACGCCGATCTGTTGACCGTCATCGATCTGACCGTCGATCCGGTGCGGACGATCGATCACTTGACGGTCGGAACCGGGCCCGAGTCGTTCGATATCAGCCCCGACGGGCGCCTGGTAGCCGTCGTGCTGATGGAAAGCTCGAACATTCCGTCCACCGATCCGCAGCGCACCGAGCATGGCCGATTGCAACTATGGAAACGGATAGGCAAAACCTTCTCGCAGTCGGTCGACATGCCGATTGGTCGCATCCCTGAAGGAGTCTGTTTCACGGCTGACGGACGCTACCTGGTCGTGCAGGAGCATGCGGCGCGGCAACTGGCCATCTTTGGCGTGGACAAGGACGATCTGCGGGATACCGGAGTGCGCGTCTCTACGCCCGGCTTTCCTTCCTCATTGCGACGGGCCGATCCGTCGCGATAGGCCGCGGTCAGGTCGGTTCACCGCGTCCCGTTTCAACGCGCGGGTCGTCGCGCGATGCGAGCGGCTCGACTTTCCGCCCTAATGGCGCATAGCGCTCTGATGTTGGGCATTGTATTCTGCGGTGCTTGGCGTCCGTAGGAATCGTCGTGGCCGGGTGCCACGTCCACGCAACGCGTGGACATGTGAATGAGCACTCAAACCAGACATGCTCACGTGTTGCGTGAGCATGGCACCGCGTTAGTCCGATTTACTGTTCGAAATACCGCCAACAAAAAAATCGCCCACTCATTCTGCGGCTCTGGTGAGCCAGGCAGAGTGAGCGGGCGATTTCAAGCAGACAACTTGACGCCTGGCACGGGCGAGCGTCTCGTCCGCGCTGCGGCCGATCTAGCCGCGATAGACAACCGTCACATCACCGCAGCGATCGAAACGCACGACGACGCGATAGCCGCAGCACCAATCGTAGGTCACCACGCCGCGGCACAATAAGCCGCGTTGACCATCTACCACCGGGCATCCGTCGCAACAGGCCGGCAAGCAAACGGGCACTTCCACCGGGCAGCAAGTGACCGGATTGACGACCTTTAAAACTGTCTTGATCGGCGGCTTGCAGTCACCGCAGCAAGGCTTGTGGCAGGTCCGATCGATGTAGCGAATACAGGGAGTCGGACAGCAGGTCTGCACCGGAGTGCAACAGCTCGGATCGGCGGCCAGAACGCGGGCCGACTTGAGCGCTACCAATTGAACTCGCGGCTGGCCCGCATCGACACGCGCCGACGCGGCAACAACGGCCGCGACGAAGAGCATTACAACCGCCGCGCGGCGGCCAAAACATCTCACATCTCGCATCTCACATCCCCTCCTTAAGGAACAACTGTGGCGTGGCGGCATCCAACGGCGGACACCTCGGCCGATATTACTTTTCACGTTGCAACTACCGTGCATCGGGCCGATACGCCAATCGTTTCATTACCGTGCGGCCCGCTGCAAAGCAGGAAATCGAGCCGAATCCACGCTACGAACGACCCGGTAAACATCGCATATCTCGGCGGTCGTGCAAGGCCCTGGAGCCGCTGCCGAGCGCCGCGACCGCCACATCCGGACGGGTTAAAACCTCTATTGGGGTAATTCTGGGGGGGGAAGTGCGCGAGCGACTCATTGGCACACGATCCGCCATACGCAGGCCACATACGGACTTGCGACAACGCGTGGCAAAAAGGGTTCGTATAGCACCGGTTTGCCTGTCTTGCGAATTCGACCTAAGTTTTTGCTGGCGGGATGCCATGTCATTTTGTCCGCCTCACTTTTCCACGCATTGTCGCGACGGGCGGATCCACTTTCGACAATCGCCGCGGCGCTGGCCGTGGGCCCAATTACGCACGACCTTTGTCCGATCGTCGCAGCGGCGACGGCTCGGGATCGATCCTTTCCACTGCGCGAACGTGGTTTCCATGTCGACCGATCTGACACTTTCGGGTATTGACCGAGATCAGATACGGGGATGGTTGGACGAGCTGCGCCAGGCTGGTGACGAATTCCAGGATTTCGTCGCCGCTAGATTAGACGATTTGGACGCGTTGCGAGTCCTGATCGACCAGCGGCAAGGCGAGTTGGATACGCGACGCGACGACCTTGAGCGCCAAGTCACGGCTTTCCAGGCTGCGCAACAAAGACTGGACACCGCGAATGCCACCGCCGAAAAACTGGCCGACGAACTGCGCGACCAGGTTCAGCGACTGGCGACCGACGCCGGACGCGCGCTGGCAGAACAGGCCGACGCGTTGCGGAGCGAACGCGAACGAGTCCGCGAAGAGCTCGATGTCGCGCGCAGTCAGACGCAATCGATCGGCCAATCGGTGCTCAGCGAATTGTCGCAGGCCTGCGCTGCTCTCGTAGCCAACCACGAGCAACTCTCTTTCGAGCGGCAAAAGCTGGCCGACCTCGAAGCGCCGCTCTGCGCCGCTTTGGCCGCACACACCGCCGCGCGTGCCACGGAACAACATCCCGTCGAACCAGCGCACGTATCCGACCAGGTCGCTGCGGCCGAGACCGCCAGCGCCGCCGATCAGCACTCGTTGGCGGGCGAAGCGACGCCCGTTTCGGACATCGCAATCCCGCCGGAAGATAACGCCGATAAAGGCGCTCCGGCAGGTACTGCTAGTAACCGAGGGTGGACCCAGGAACTCGCGTCACTCCGCAAAGGGCTTGCCAGCTCTACGCTGCCCGAATCGAAGAAGCAGGCCGGGCCGGCCGGTGCCCAGCAAGATCGAGCGAACGCCGCCGCGCCGCCCGCCGCGGCCGCCGAGACCGATCCGGTGCTCGATTCTTTGATGGCGCAATTCGAATCCCTACAAAACGATCTCGCCGGCGGTCGCACGACCGCGCGAACGACAAATACCAAGCAGAAAACCAATGGTTAAAGGCAAGATGGAATCGCAAACTATGGCTTCACGTCCCCGACCTTCTCGCTACGACTGGGTACCGCCGTCGGCGCCCACCATGATCGAGCCCCAGCAATCTCGCGCACCAGAAGAAGACGCGTCACCAGGCACCATACGCCTTCCTGGGACATCCGGTGCCGACCTGGTCGAACAGTTGGGCCTGCTCGACGATGTGGTGTTCGAGGCCATTGCCGGCCGGGCCGGTGCGCTCGCCAAGCTGCAGTCTTTGTGGCCCCAGGTGAAGTCGGCCGTGGGACCGGCGCTCGTCGACGAATCGCGCGAGCAATACGTCAGGCACGCTCTGCGCGTGTGGCGCCGCTGCCTGGCCGGAGAAGAGCTTCACGATCCCGCGCACGCCCTGGCGGCGCTGGATGTCGTCTCGTTACTGTTCGACGAGTGACAGCATCTCGCGGAAACGCCGGAACAGATAATTGCTGTCGTGCGGCCCCGAGGACGCTTCCGGGTGGTACTGCACGCTGAAGGCTGGTAGGTCGCGATGCCGTACGCCTTCGATCGTTTGATCGTTGAGGTTGCGATGCGTCACTTCGAGCGATGACGGCAGGCTGGCTTCATCCACGGCGAACCCGTGGTTTTGGGCCGTAATTTCCACGCTGCCCGTCTCCAGGTTCAAGACCGGTTGATTGGCCCCGCGGTGCCCGAACTTCAGCTTGAACGTCTTGCTGCCGCAAGCCAGGCTCAGCAGCTGGTGTCCCAGGCAGATGCCAAAAATGGGGACCCGGCCCAGCAAACCCTGTATCGTGCGGATCGCATAATCCAAAGGCTCGGGATCGCCGGGACCGTTGGAAAGGAACACGCCGTCAGGCCGCTCGTCGAGCACCTGCTCGGCCGAAAACGTGCCTGGCAGCACCGTTACTCGGCAACCCTGATCGTACAAGTGCCGGGCGATGTTCCATTTCATGCCGTAGTCGATGGCTACCACGTGCGGCCGCGCGCTGTCGTCGATCGCTTTCTGATCGCGCCCCTGAATTTCCCACGGGCTGAGTCGCTCGCTCCATGTTTTGGCCTCGGTCGGCATGACTTCGCGCACGAAATCGCGTCCGACCAGCCCGCGGCTGTTTTTTGCCTTGGCCACCAGGCTGGCGTCGTCGAGATCCTCGGTCGACAGCACCCCCTTCATCGCACCACGGCTGCGAATCCGGCGGACCAGGGCCCGCGTATCGATGCCGGCCAGCCCCACCACACCCGCTGCGGCCAGGTAATCGTGCAAGCAGCCATTCGCGCGAAAATTGCTCACGCGATGACTCAATTGGCGTACGACGAAGCCCGACAGGTGCGGACGGCCGCTTTCGACATCCTCGGTATTGACGCCGTAGTTGCCAATCTCGGGATACGTCATCGTGACGATCTGCCCGCGATAGCTCGGGTCGGTGATGATTTCCTGATATCCGGTCATCGACGTGTTGAAGCAGACTTCTCCGTCGACCTCACCGGTCGCGCCGAACGAAGTGCCGCAAAAAATCGTGCCGTCTTCCAGGGCCAGCTTGGCGATGGGTGTGTTGCTCATCGGCAAATCAAGGTTCATCGGGGAGTGAGGATTTTCGGTTTATAACGATCGCAATCCGCTCAGCCGGCTTGCCCAGCCGTGCCATCTGCCGCGGTACACCCTGCGTACCGCCGAACTTCCGGTAACCAGCGTGCCGCGGTCCGTACCGCTAAAGTCCGTCGGTCTGCTGGCCCGATACGTTCCTAATGGCTGTGGGTCTCCGGACATGACCGGCGCCAGTCGGTCCTGAACGGACAGCCTTGATGAGGGTCCTTGCCCCGGCGAGCAAGGGCCCTCTGTTTTTTTGCGCGCAGCGGCACGCGCGTTGGGGCCATCGGTCAAGGAAAGATTATAGGCCGGGCAGGCGGGATCGAAAAGTCGCCGCACGATTGGGGCGCGCCAAGGCTCTTTTGCCAGGTGTCTCGTTTACAGGGGCCCGGCGTCTCTGCGTCAGCCCGACACCGGCGGGGCCGTCCGCTCGCGTGATTCGGTACGTGCCTCGGCGCCCAGGCAGCGGGCGATCTGGCGAACGGCTTGACGCAGCCGGCTTTCATTTTCGACTAGTGCCATCCGCAGGTAACCTTCGCCCGCCGGGCCGAAACCCGAGCCGGGGCTGGCGGCCACATCCCCTTCTTCCAGCAGTTTCATGGCAAAGGTGAGCGTGTCCATGCGCTGGCGCCACTGATCAGGGATCTTGGCCCACACGAACATGCCGGCGCGTGGCGGGGTGATGTCCCAGCCAATGCGGCGCAGCCCCTCAACCAGCACGTCGCGGCGATGCTGATAAATGTTGGCCTGCGACTCGACCGCGGCTTCGGTATGCCGCAGGGCGACGATGGCCGCCACTTGAATCGCCTGAAACATGCCGTAGTCGTAATAGGCCTTGATCGTGCCCAGCGCGCGAACCATCTCGGGATTGCCGGCGCAAAATCCGACGCGCCAGCCCGCCATGTTGTAGCCCTTGCTCATCGTGGTGAATTCGACCCCCACATCCACGGCCCCCGGCGCCGCCAGAAAGCTCGGCGGTTGATAGCCATCGAAGGCCACATCCACGTAGGCCGCGTCGCTAATCACCATGAAGCCGTAACGCCGCGCCAGCTTGACGACCTCGACAAAGAATTCCGGCTCGACCGTCACGCTGGATGGATTGTGCGGATAGTTGACAATCAATAGCTTCGGCGACGGGTGCAAATGCTGGCACGTATAGGCCACGTTCGACAAAAACTTCTCGCAATCTGCCACCTCTAGCGTGATGACATTGCCCGAGGCCAATGTCACCGCGTGGGCGTGCGCCGGGAATGTCGGCGACGGCACGATGGCCGTGTCGCCCGGGCCCATCAGCGCCAGGCACATGTGGCTGAAGCCTTCTTTCGAGCCCAGGCAGACGATGATCTCGCTTTCGGGGTCGAGGCGGACGCCATACTTCTTCAGGTATTTGCTGGCCACTTCGCGGCGCAAATTAAGGATGCCCGTCGACTGGCTGTAGCCATGGCTCGTGGGATCGCGCGCAGCCTCGACCAGCTTTTCGATCACCAGGTCTTGGGGCGGGTCCGAGGGATTGCCCATGCCCAGGTCGATCACGTCGTCGCCGGCGCGGCGCTTCTTGTACAGCAGCGCATTGATCCGCCCGAACAAATAGGGCGGCAGCCGACTCATACGGCCGGCGAGTTGCACTTTGAACGGCGGCAAGCCGTCGTCGGCCAGGTGCGAAGAAAAGTCATTACTCATCGTGGCGACCCCGAACGGGGGAGACTTGGTGCGGACGTACTGGTCCCTAGAAGATACCTTCGGCGAGGCACGTCGAAAACTGCCAGGGGGGGCCGTGGCGCCAGATTGCTCGGCATATCGGCACCAACCCCACCACCGTGCCAGATCGCTTTCGCCCCCAAGAGCGGTGCATCCGGCCGACAAAAACGACGAACGGCAAGCACGTGGCTCAGAAAAACTCGCGGGCCGGCAGCACCGCGAGAGCGCGGGGACGCTCACCGCGCATTCCGGCCGCCACCCGCAGACTGCGCCGCGGAGAATGTGGCCGCCTTCTGGCGCGAATCCGCACGCGCTATCGTAGCAACGGCGTGGTCGGCGTCGCCTTCGCGGGGGACATGCCGGTCGGCAGCTTGCTGGGGGCAGGGCCCGTGTAGCCCGAGCGCGGTACCGTCGGATCGATCGGCGCTTCGGCGTTCACACGCTGAAACATGTTCCGCTCGTCCTGCTTGGGCGACTGCGTCGTGTTGGCCAGGAAGTTATCAATCGTGGCCGCGTCCTGCAACTTGGCGAATTCATCGGCGATCGCCACGCGCATCTTCTTGTCGCGCACGTCTTCGCTGATGATGTGCTTCACTTCTTCGAACTTGACGTTCTCGGGCTTAGTCCGGCCTTCGCAGAAAATGATCACGAACTTATCACCCAATTGCACGATGCCCGAAAGTTCGCCGGCTCGCATCGAAAAGGCCTCTTGCTCGAGCAGCGGACGCCCGCCGAAGCGTTGGATGGGGGGCACTTCGCCTTCGAGCGCGCTGGAGCCGACTTCGATCGAGTATTGCGCCGCCAGCTTACCGTACAGCTTGGCCGCCTCGTCGATCACGGCCTGCACTTCGCGCGGCGGATCGACCCACACGCTGCCTGCGGTGCGTTCGGCGGGGCGCTTGGCCAGTTGCTCGATCGGGGCGAATTTGCGAGCTTTTTCCCAAACTTCTTGCGCGCGGCGCTGATTGTTCAGCACGATCGCTCGCACACGCACTCGCGGCCCGTAGTTGGCGTCGAACCCGCGGTGCAGATCCTCGTCGCTGACTTGCACTTTATCGCCGGCCAGCTTCTTGAGTGCCACCTCGGGCCAGATGACCTCGTGCATATACACATCCCAGGTCATGTCCTGCTCTTCCATCACATATTTCCGCCATGCTTCCACGTCGGGCGAGCCATCTTTGCGGGGCTTCACGCCGATCATCGCAGCCCGCATGACTTCGGCGTCCAATTCCTGCGGCGTGATTTGCATCTTGCGCCGCTGGCAGGCTTGCTCGACCAACCGATGGTTGATCAACCCCTTGAGGCTGTCCTTGCCGTGCCGCTCGATGCACTCTTCCGCCAATTCGTCCATTGTGATCGGGTGGCCGTTAACCGTGGCGGCCACGCCGGGAAAGGCGGCGCGCTTTTGCGGATCGTTGAAGATATTCTCCACCACCGTGTCGCGCTGCAACTCCTCGAAGACGTCTTTGGCCGCCAGCCGTAGCTTCTTATCGCGGATGGCCTCGACCAGCAGCTTTTGCACCTGATCCATCGGCACCGGGCGGGCGGCGACCAGGGCATCGCATTTCAGAAAAACGTACTGCCCTTGCACCTGGATGATTTCCGAAATTTCCCCCTCGCGCATCGTGAACGCGACCTTTTCGATCGTCGGATCGCCCAGGTGCTTGCGCACGGGTTGAATCATTCCCTTGGCGCTGGCGCTATTGGCATCAATAGAATGTTCTTTGGCGACATTGCCGAAGTCTTCCGGATTCTTCAACACTTGTTCGCGCAGCAATTGAGCCTTCGGCAGATCGCTGGTCACGATGACACGCGCTTGCACGGCCGGACCGAATTGCGTCTCGTAGGCTTCCTGCAGATCCTGCTGCGAGACTTGCAGCCGCGACTCGGCCAGCTTTCGCAAGGCCAGCGTGGGCCAGATGATATCCTTGGCGTATTGGGCCGCCGTAATGCTCCGCTCGTCCTTGAGCATCTTCAACCATTGATCCGTGGGCAGGCCAAAGCGGTCGGCCATGCGATCGATCTCGGTGTCGATTTCCTTGTTGGTGATGACGACATTGCGCTGCTTGCAATGCTCGGCGATCAGATGCTTGTTGGTCAGGCTCTCTAAGACTTCCTTGCCGTGGTGCAACAGGCACTCGCGCGCCAGATCGTCGCGCGTGATCCGCTGATTGTTGACCACCGCCATAACCTTCATCTTTTGGTCAACTGGCGTCGCCGCGGGGGCAGCTTGCCCCTTGGCCGGCGGTTTGCCCTTGGCAGCCTTGCCACGCGCCACCGGCGGCGCTTGCGCCCCGGCGTGCTCGGGACCCCACACGCTGCGCACCAGGATCGCTGCGCCCACGATTACGAGTGATCCGGCGCCAACGGCCAGACGATTCTTCCACTTGCCGCCTATGCGCACAGCAGGCGCCAGGGCATCCTTGCCTGACATAGCCTTACCTCCGGTCGAAGTTGCATTCCTCGCTGCGACGACGAGCCACAATGGTGCCCGTCGCCTGCCCATCTGGATCAATGGGCGGGGGAGTATAGGAAAGGAAGTCGAAAAGGGTCAAGATCGGTGCCCATTGCGGCGTCGCCGCAGTTGCTAGCAACTCGCCAGAGTCGATCCTCGCGCGCGGACCACAAACATGAGCGCGGACAGCGGCGTCGATGCCGTGGAAGGCGCGGTAGCCGGCACTTGCACCCGCTAGCGTGCCCGCGGATGCGCGGCCACGACTGCTTTGATCTTCTCCGGTACGTTGCTAGTGATCGCGTCGATGCCGAAATCGATCAATTGCCGCGCCCGCTCAGCATCGTCGACGGTCCACACCGAGGCTTTCAGTCCCCGCTCGTGGATGGCGTCGATATACGGCTTGGTTAGATGGTCGTTGTTCCAGCCGACGAATGCCGCGCCGAATGATTGAATCTCGTCGAGCTGCGCCGCCGTAAGATCGTGCTGGCCGATCGCCCCCAGCGTCAGATCCGGCGCCAGACGCCGGCAATCGGCCAGAAAGTCCCAATCGAATGCGATCACCGCTAGCCGTCCCAGGCAATTCTTTTGCCGGATCAGTTCCACAAATGTCGCGGCGTCCCCCGCCTTGCGCTCGACCAGCGGCATTGCGCCGGTCAGAATTGTGTCGAGCGCTTCGGCCAGCGTGGGAATCCGCGTGCCGACAAATTGCGGACCAAACCAGCCCCCGGCATCGAGCCGTTTCAATTCGGCCAGTGTCTTCGTTGCTAGCCGTATCTTCGCCTCACCGAACACAGCATGAGCATCGGTCAGGCGATCGAGTTCTTCGTCGTGAAAGGCGACCGGCACGCCGTCGGCCGAGTGCAAATAGTCGAACTCGACCAGATCGACGCCCACTTGCAAAGCCGCTTCGAACGCCAGCAGCGTATTTTCGGGCGCCACGCGGCTTGCCCCGCGATGCGCGACCACCAGCACGCGATTCTTCCGCAACAGGGCGGCGACGGGGGTGAGCGTGGTCATCGAAATAGTGCGCACGCTGAGCGACGTGTACCGAACGCAAACAAATCCGTTCCGCGCTCGACGCGTCGCGTTCCGCGTCTCACTCCTCCATCACCTCGGCCTCGCGCGACCTGGCCAATTCGTTGGCGCGGGCTTCATACTTCTTGGTCAACTCTTGGATCTCGTCCTTGAGCCCCTTGCAGTCGTCCTCGGAGATCTTTTTGTCTTTCTCCGATTGATCGGCGTACTTGTTGCCGTCGCGGCGCACGTTGCGAATCGAGACTTTGGCTTCTTCGGTCAAATCCTTGATGCGGCCGACCATCTTGCGCCGCACCTCGCCCGATAGCGGCGGCACGTTCAGTCGCAGCACGCGGCCGTCGTTCATAGGGTTGAAGCCCAGGCCGGCGGCCTGGATCGATTTCTCGATATCTTTGAGCGTGCCCGGATCGAACGGGCGAATCACGATCTGCGAAGGCTGGTCCGGCGGCACGCCGACGCTGGCCAAAGTCTTCAGCGGCGTGGGCGATCCGTACGCCTCGACTCGCAAGGAGTCGACCAGGCCCGGGTTGGCGCGGCCCGTGCGGATGCCCGACAGGGCGTGCTTCAAGACGTCGATGGCCTTGTCCATCCGCTCTTCCACGTCCAGCAGAATATCGTCGGCGTTCATGGCAGGTACCTGAATAATGATGGATGAGAAATGATGAACGATTAAACGAAGAGTGCGGGCCCAGGTGCCGGGCTGAAACTCCTTCATTCACCATTCTGCATTTTGCATTTCCTATCTCGGCTCGGCGGCCTTGCTGCGGATCAGCGTGCCGATCTTCTCGCCGCTGACGGCCCGCACGATATTACCCACCTTGCGGAAATTGAAGACCAGGATCGGCATGTCGTGCTCCATGCACTGCGTAATGGCCGTGGGGTCCATCACTCGCAAATTCTGCTCGCGGACGGCCTGATAGCTCAACTCGCTATACAGAACCGCGTGCGGATTCTTCTCTGGATCGTCGCTATAGACGCCGTCGACGCGGGTCGCTTTGAGCAAGATATCGGCGTCCAGTTCCAACGCGCGTTGCGCGGCCGCCGTGTCGGTAGTTACGAACGGGCTTCCGGTGCCGCAGGCCAGGATCACGATCCGCCCCTTCTCTAAATGCCGGGCGGCGCGGCGACGAATATACGGCTCGGCCACGCCGTCCATGCGAATGGCCGAGGACAGCCGCGTGGCACAACCCAACGATTCGAGCGCGTCCTGCAGGGCCAGCCCGTTGATCACCGTGGCCAGCATCCCCATGTAGTGGCTCGTGGCCTCTTGAATCTTGCTACTCGCCGAGGCGAACTGAGCGCCGCGCAAGATATTGCCGCCGCCGATCACGATCGCGATTTGCACGCCGCGCTCGGCGGCCTTCGCCGTTTGCTCGGCCGTGTGCACGACCGCGTCCATACTGATGCCACGTTCACCGGCATGGGCAAAGCTTTCGCCGGAAAGTTTTAACACAACACGGCGATGGGTCTGCAGCGGGTCCGACATGGCGAGAGCAACTTTCGAATCAGGATCTACTTAGGAAAACAACCATCTTCCGTCCGCCAACCGCCAACACCGAGCCCGTCGCAACGTAGCGCGCTCTGCGCCTACACCTTGGCCAGTTCCCATAGCACGTACCGCTTCATCTTCATGCCGGCCTCTTTGGCCACGGTGCCAACAGTCTTCTTGTCGTCCTTGACGAACGGTTGCTCGCTGAGAACTTTGTCCGCGTAGAAGTTCTTCATCCGCCCTTCGACCATCTTCGCCAGGATGTTCTCGGGCTTGCCCTCTTTGCGGGCCGCCTCGGTGAGAATCTCGCGTTCCTTGTCCACCAGGCTCGCGTCGAGGTCCTCTTTCGAGAGTGCCGCCGGACGCTGCGCCGCGATGTGCATGGCGATGTCCTTGGCCGACTCGGGCGTTCCTCCTTCGACTTCCAGCAGCACGCCGGGGCTACCGGTGTGATGGGCATAGGCGCCGGCGGCCGAGTCGATGCGCACGATCCGCGCCAGGTTGAACACCTCGCGGATGCGATTGAACATATCGTCCTTGACCTCGCCCAATGTATGGCCCGGCTTGCTCGGCGAAGGCTGCTTGAGCAACTCTTCGGGCGTCTTGGCGCCGGGACCCGTGGCCAACTGCTTGGCCATGTCGTTGGCCAACTGCACGAACTCCGCGCTGCTGGCGACCGGCGCGCTCTCGCATTGCAGCTCGACCATGGCCGCCACGCCCTTGGTCATGTCGGCATACACGGCGATCCGGCCGGCGGCCGTTTCGCGACCGATGCGGGTTTCTTGCGTCTTGATTCCCTGCTTGCGCAGCCAACTGACGGCGGCTTCTTCGTCGCCCCCCGTCTCTTGCAGGGCCTTCTTGCAGTCCATCATGGGCAGTCCGGTGCGTTGCCGTAGCGCCATGACCTTTGCCGCAGTGATTTCTGCCATGTTTGTTCTATCTCCCTAAAGGGCTTGGGAAAGCCTCGGTGAATTATTGTAGCGGGCTCGCCCATTCAGGCAGCCAAGCCCGCCAAAAGAGTCTGTGCGAAAACGATCGGTGTGGGCCTACGGGGCAAACGCTGTTCCTGGCCGGCAATGCGTGGCCCCGCTAGCGGTCCATACAGCACGACCAGGGACGATTCGTTGGCTCCGACCCCCGCACGGTTAGTCGGCGTCTTTGTCGTCGCCGACGTCCGGGCTGGTGTAGGCGGCCGGCATGGCGTCTTTGCCACCCGCTCCGGTAGCAGCGTTCGTCTTGCCTTCCAAAATCGCGTCAGCCAGTTGCTGCACGACCAGCTCGATCGACCGAATGCTGTCGTCATTGCCCGGAATGGGCAAATCGACCAGGTCCGGATCGCAGTCGGTATCGATCAGCGCCACAGTCGTGATGCCCAATGAACGGGCCTCGCGGATGGCGTTCTTTTCCTTCTTCGGATCGATCACGATCAGGCATTCGGGCAGACGGTTCATCGTGCGGATGCCGTCCAGATTGCGCAACATCTTGCGATGCTCGCGATTCAGGGCCGATTGCATCTTCTTCGAGTAGGCGGCCAGCTCTTCGCTGTTCTTCAGCTTATCGAGCTCTTCCAGACGGGTGAGCCGGCTGCGAATCGTGCGGAAGTTGGTCAAGGCGCCACCGAGCCAGCGGTCGCTGACAAAGGGCATGCCGCAACGGCGCCCTTCGCGATCGATCGTCTCGGACGCTTGCCGCTTGGTGCCGACGAACAGCACCAGGCTGCCGCCCCCCGCGACCTGGCTGATGTACTTCTTGGCGCGGATCAGCCCGCGGATCGTTTCGCGGACGTCGATGATGTGAATCAGATTGCGGCGGCCGTAGATATAGGGCCGCATCTTGGGATTCCACCGGCTGGCACGGTGGCCAAAGTGGACTCCCGCTTCGATCAACTCTTTGACGAGAACAGTAGACACGGGGGCGCTCCTCGCTAGGCACACCGGCAAAAGTCCCGCTGGGCGAAAAGCTCGCCCGGGGCGTCCGGCGTTCGGTTCGGACTCGGCCAAAAGCCGCCCGCGTGTACGAGACACGCGCCGCCGCCCTGCGGGCCGTTCGCAGTGGCAAGCCCAGTAGTGTACCGATGTTCTGGCAGGTGGTCAATTCGGAGAGGGACTAGGTAGACAGAATGGTTGGGACCAGTCGCTCACGTTTGACGTGGGTTACGCTGGAGTTGCGTTTACAATGCGCAGAGCCACCACGGAGGACTGGTCCCATGAAAAAGCTAGTATACGTCGGTTTGGATGTCCATCGGGATACGATTGTCATCGCGGTTGCCCGTAGCGGGCGAGAAGCCGCCATGCAACTGGCCACGATCGCTCACGATGAGTTGGCGCTGCTCAAACGTCTGGACGACGTGGCGCCGCGGAGTCTGCTGCGGGTCT